>JAAUQO010000327.1 GCA_012032775.1 Oscillochloris sp.
GATCAATGATCGTGCCGGGTAACATTGGCCCGACAACATCACGATCCAATCGAACGGTACGTCGCGATCAAAAAGCCAATCAAGAGCGTTCAGAAACGGCATCACCAGCGAAAACGTCGCCCGTTCGGCCTCCTGAACCTCGTTCACATGCACTTGCTCCAGGCCGTTGAATATGTGCGGGTCGAGCCGAATCCGGGCTTTGTGATGGTAGATCAGCACGATCGCATTGCGACACTCGGCCTTGATTCGGCGGACGAGCCGCTGGATCTGGCCGGGGTTTTTATGGGTTTGCAGAAAGTAGACTGTTGGCATGTGACAGGATTCTGGTTTTTGGCTTGCAATGCGGCCAAACAACCAGGGTTATGCTGTTTCGTTCCGGCTTTTTACCCTTCTACGAACAACATAGGTGTTGATCAGGATCGCGGCGATCACGCCGGCCAGCAGGGCCGCAGCGGCGCCTTCAACCCCGATTTGCGGCACCAGCAACCAGCCCAGCCCGGCGGTGACGGCCAGGTTCACAATACGGGAACCGGCCTCGATCCGCACATGGCCGCCGCCGATCTGTACCGCTGCCAATAATCCGTTCACGCAATTGGCGATTGCGACCGCAGTGAGCAATCCGTAGGTTGCCAGGGATGTCAGATACTCCGCGCCGAAGACCAGCGGCACCACGAATCGCACCAATGGCAGGTAGATCAGCAGCATGAGCGCACTGATCACCAACAGCAGCAACAGGGTTTGCTTCAGCAGTGCCAGATGCTTGTGGCGCGGCGCACCGGCGATCGTCGGCATGAGTTGGGTCGAAAGGCCGATACTGACCACGCCGAACAGCGCCGAGAGGGTCAGCGCAAGTGAGAAAACCCCGACCGCAGCTTTGTCGATAAAATAGTTCAGCAGCAGGATCGGCAACGCGGCGCCGACAGTGTAGGCGATATGCGAGATCCAGACCGGCCATGAAAAATTCAGGATGTCTTTGATCGTCTCGCGTGCGATCAGCGCCGGGTGAAATGCCAGTGGTAACGGCAAAAACCGTTGTAACAGCGCCAGTGCCGGCAGGTACGAGCAGCCGTAGATCAGGAGTGCGAGCAACGGCGATTGGATGCCGAGCAGGTTGATCAGCGCGAAAGTTGCCGCGAGTTGCAGCAGGTTGCTCGCCAGATAGGCCAGGGTGAGCCGGCCGGCATACAGCATGCCGTTCGCCAGGCCCCAGTAGGCGTAGAAGAGGCTGATGCCGGCGAAGACGACTAGAACGCCGAGGTTGAGTTCGCCGAAGAATGCCAGAATCGGCACCGCAATGATCAGGCTGGCGGTGAAGACCGCGCCTAATACGGCGAGCAGGTTTGTCAGCAGCGCCGGCCGCACTTCCGGCTCCTGGCGGTATTTGCCGATGTAGCGCGCAAACACATGTTGCCCGATCGGCTGAGCCAGAATCGCGACAAGGGTGGCCAGGGTGATTGTGTATTGCACAAAGCCATAGGAATCGGGGTTGAAGGCGCGGGCCAGGATCAACCAGTAGAGCATGGCGAGTAGCCGGGCGCCGCCGAGCCTGCGCTCAGCATCGCCGATCCCTTGATGAAGCTCCAGTCCTGGTTTGCCATCTGCTGGCGCAATTTTGTGACTGCGGCGCTATTCAAACAACCGTTCCTTATTAATGGCGCTGCTCGCGCTGATGGAGTAGCGGTGTCGGGTGCCTGGCGGCCGCCGTGATCGTGTTGCGCAGAGCTTGGATCTCTTGCAGCCAACGGCGCTGCTTTTCCACCGCCAGCTCGCGGATCTCGTGAGTCAGGCGATTTTCCTGAATTTGGGCGGTCTGAATTCCGGCGGTAATGCTTGCCGCGCTGTGCTCCACAAACACCGTGCCTTTGGTGAAGTAGTCGGTTAGGGTTTGTTGGCGCGACACAATCGTCGGGCGGCCGAGCGCCATCGACTCAACCCCGCCCGACACCAACGACATTGGTTCGCTGGTTAGCGTCATCACGGCATTGGAACCACACAACAACTCCCAGTATTCGTTGCCGCCAAGAAAGCCTGGGAAATGCACATTCTTCGGCGCCGCCGCAACCAATCCCGGCGCGGCCCGCTGTGGGTCGCCGAGGATGTGGAACTCGACCTCGGGCAAATTTTTGGCCGCCTCAACGACGAGATCGACCGGCTCATCGACGGCGAAGATGCTCACCACTGTCAGGCGAAAGCGCTCGTGCTCGGTTGTGATCGGCCGCTGCGGCAATTGCCGGATCGGACAGCGCTCCAGCACCACGGTGCGGGCGCCCAATCAGCGAAAATACGGGCGTATTCCGGCTCGTTCACCACGGTTGCCAATGCCCGGCGGGCCAGAAACCGCTGGAGCGGCGCCGTCCAGGCCCATTTGCGCGAGGTGAGCGAATGGCCGTGGACGCTCATCACAAAGGGAACTCCGCGCAACAGGCAGTAGAGATATACTGCCAGGGCTGCAAAGGTTGGGGTGATAATGACATACACAGATGAGGGTTTTTCTCTTAACAATATGAGCCATGTTTGCAGGGATTGTAAAAGATATTTCAGCGGTGCCAGCATTGAAAAGCGACGCCAACTGAGCCCTTTGATATGGACAAGATGCAATGAACCGCCGAGATGTTCGGCAATATCGACAGCATGACGTGAATGCGGCCCCCCAGAAAATAATCGCCATATCCTCTGGCTTGATCTTCTCTCTGTGTCCAGACATAGTAAAAACGCTCCCTCCTACATCACAATGTGTTTTGTCAATCAAGCGGCTCAACCGGGGGTGGCTCGATCGCGCGTAACACGCGGGCCGGATTGCCGGCCACCACCGTAAATGACGGCACATCGCGGGTTACCACACTGCCCGCCCCGACAATCGCCCCCTCGCCGATCGTCACGCCGCACAGGATGGTTGCGTTGCTGCCGATCGATGCACCACGTCGCACCATTGTCGGGATAACCGCCCAATCCGCCGCGGTCTGCGGATTGCCGTCGGCCGTGGTGGCGCGCGGATAACGATCGTTGGTGAACATCACGCCGTGGCCGATAAATGCACCATCCTCCACGGTTACGCCTTCGCAAAGAAAGCTGTGGCTGGAAACCTTCACGCGCCTGCCGATGGTGACGCCGCGCTGGATCTCGACAAATGCGCCGATCTTGCTTTCATCGCCGATTGTGCATCCGTACAGATTGACAAAGCCATAGATTTTGACATCGCGGCCCAGGGTTACATCGGGCGCCATGCGGATGAAATTGTCGCTACTCATGAATCGCTCCAAGATGTCGTGTCTGCCTTAGGTACCCAAAAGAGCCGGCTCCGCTGTTCCGGTGGTGCGGCGATCAATGCCAGCAGCCGATCTCTGGCGTTATTCCAGGTATTCAGCTTCACCACCGCCAATTGCGCGATCTCATCACGCAGGCGTTGCTCCTGGGCCTGGGCCAGGCCCACGCCCTCGGCGATACTTTCAGCCGTATGCTCGACAAAGATCGCGCCCTGGCTGAAGTAATCGATCAGCACCGGCTGATTCGAGAGGATGGTCGGTTTGCCGAGCGCCATCGACTCGATCCCGCCTGAGACCAGCGAATACGGTTCGCTGGTGAGGGTCATCACGGCCCGCGAACGGTTGAGTTGGTTCCAGTATGCGTCGCCGTACAGGTAGCCGCTGAAGGTTACATTCTTCGGCGCTGCTTTGCGTAATCCGGCCGCGCACGCTTCAGATCGCCGGTGATGAAAAACCGAACCTCGGGCAGCAATCGCGCCGCTGCAACCACCAGTTCGACCGGCTCGTCGGCGCCGAAGATACTGACCAGGGTGACACTAAATGGCCCGTCTCGGTCGGGTTGATCCAGGTGTGCCGTAGCGATCCTGGTCGGCGCTCGCTCCATCACCAGCGTGCGCGCTCCACAGGCAGCGAAGGTGTCGCGGTACAACTGCTGATCGACCAGGGTAGCCAGTGCCCGGCGGGCCAGAAACTTCTGTAGCGGGATTGTCCAGGCCCATTTGTGCGAGGTGAGCGAGTGGCCGTGAACATCCATCACAAAGGGAATGCGCGCCGCCAGACAGTAGAGATACACCGCCAGGGCCGCAAAGGTGGGGGTGATGATCACATAAACCGTTGCCGGGCGCCGCCGGATCAAAAGCGCCCAGGTTTTCAACGCCTGGAGCAGATATTTAAGCGGCGCGAGCCACGCATACTTGCGCCAACTGAAGCTCATAACATCGATTGCATGGGCTTCGGCGCCCAGTTGTTGCGCCAGGTCGTCCATATGCCGTGAATGCGGACCCCAGAAGATTGCGACGAGGCCGCCGTGTGTCTGCTTCATAGTTCCTGCTCATGCTCATTCGCCGTCTGATCACGGTCGTGCAGCGATCCATTTGCGGCCAGCGCGAACAATATCCAGAGATAATCGATACTGCCGGTGAACAGGAATACCTCGTTGGTGAAGGCGGCGAATGAGAGATAGATCAAGCTCGCCATCCCGGCCACCGCCATCATGCGCGTGAATGGGTCGCCGCGCTGCACGCGCCGGTACAGCCAGGCCAACATCAGCCCGACCCAACAAAGATGGGCTGCCAGGCCGATCACGCCGAAGCGGAACAGCAGCGAGATGTAGTGGCTTTCGGCGAACAGCCAGCGATAGTTCGGCCCGATCTCCAGCGATGTGCCGAACAGCGGGTGCTGCACGATCTCGGGCCAGAACACATCGCGCCAGATCCAGATCCGGTAAACAAAGGTTTGCGGCAGCAAATTGCCGTCGCTGAACTGGTATTCGAGCCGGCCGGCGATCACCGGCCAGATCACCGGCAGTGCCAGCAAGAATCCGGCCACAACCAGCGATCCGGCGATCAGTAGGCGCTTCAGCGATTGGTGCAGTGGGCTGCTCAGGCGCTCGATCAGCACAATCGTCACCAGCAGGCCGGCGATGCCGGCGAATGATCCGCTGGCCAGCAGGCAAAGTGCGGCGAACACCATTGCGCCGCCGATCACCATTCGTCGCTGCGCCAGTTCCGGCACTTGCAGCGCCGCCCAGCCGGTTGCAATACC
>JAAUQO010000058.1 GCA_012032775.1 Oscillochloris sp.
CAGGCGATCAAGGGCGGCCACCAGTTCGCGATCGGCGTCGGAGCGGGGCTGAACCTGCAAATGCACCCGTTGCGCCAGCAGATCGACCAGTGCCCGCGAACGGGGCGCGTTCGGCATAGGCAAGGGCGCCGGCGGCATCACCGGCGGCAAGGCAGAGCGCGATCAACTCGTCGTAGGCGCCCTGCTTATCTTCGACATAGCCGGGCCGGAACTCGACCATGAGCGATCCGCGCAAACGCTCGATCAACTCGACCGCCTGATCGAGTTGATCGCGGGCGGCGCGTTGATCGCCGGCGGCGCGCGCGATCCGGCCGAGCAGCAGCCGGCATTGGTAGGCCAGTTCCGGCACACCAAGCAGATTGGCGGCGGCGAGGGCCTCGTTGGCGAGGGCGCGGGCTAATTCCGGATCATCAGCGGCGAGGGCGGCCGTAATCCCGGCGCGGGTTTCACCGAGCGGCAAGCCATGTTCGCGAAACAACACCATGCTGCTTTCGGCGGTGATGTAGGCGTTTGTGCGATCACCAAGCGCGATCAAGATCGTGGCACGCTCCAATTCACAGGCGCCGACCAATGCCGTTGTGCCGGCGGCAGCAAACAACTCGCGGGCCGTGTTCAATTCGTCGAGCGCCTCGGCATAGCGCTGCAATCCGGCCAGGGCTGCCGCCGCCTGCAAGCAAACCTGCGCCAGTTCATAGCCCTGAGCCTGGGTGGTAAACCGTTCGCGCACCCGATCGCGGGTTGTCAATACATCGCTGAAGCGCCGTAAGCGCAGCAAGCACTCGCTGATCTCGATTGCGACCACCAGCGCATCATAGGCGCGACCATCGTGCTCGAAACGCTCGCGAGCGCGATCAAGCAATCTGAGCGCTTCGTTATAGCGCCCGAGCAGCAGCGCAATTGCGGCTAGATTGCGTAGTGCGCGGGCCGCTTCGACCGGCTGGCCGGCGCTGCTGAGCAGATCATAGGCCCGCTGGCTGGCGGATTCGGCCTGGGCGAAATCGCCGAGATTGCGCAACACAATCGCGCGATTCTGTTCGACCAACGGGCGCAAGCTGTCGCCGTCAGGCCCGAGATCGTCGCAGATCGCCAGGGCCGAGTCGAGCAGGGCCAGGGTTTCGGCATCGTGGCCGAGCCGACCGTGGATCGCCGAGAGATTCATCGTCAGGGTTGCGAGCGGTTTCCACTGGGCGTGGGCGCGCAAGATCGCGGCGCTGCTCGCCCCGGCCGCCAGTGCTTCCTCGTGGCGCCCGAGGCATGCCAGCGTCCAGATCCGGCCGATCTGGGCCTGTGCCGATTCAATCGCAAGCCCGAGTTGCTGATACAGCGCGACGCCATGATCGTACAGGCTCAAGGCGGTGTGGTAATCGCCGAGGCCGATCGAATGAGCGTTGGCGGCAACGAGGGCGGCCAACGCCGCGATGCGCCGGTCGTCGCTGGAGTTTGCGAGCAACTCAAGGACGGCGGCACAACGCAGGCTACCCTGGACATCGACGCGCAGCAGATGATCGGCGCGCGCTTTCAGCGTCCCCGCCAGGTCGAACGCTGAGCCTTGAAAGCCGGCGATCAAATTGTGGGCCGTGTGTGGGTCGGCAGCAACCAATTGATCGGCAAGGGTAGCAAGAACCGGCGGTACTTCTGAGCGCCTGATATCGGTCATTGGTACGGCTCCCCATGCAAAAACCGAACAGCGCATTCTACTCAACGTGTGTGTCGCCAGTATACCGCCATGTGGCGCGTCGGGCGTGGGTCGCGGGCAGGACTGATGGTGACGAATATTCTGTGTTGCGCAGCCGCCGGCGAAAAATCCCTCTCGTTGCGGCGCTGTGTTCGGCGTGGCAAGGGGGTGCTGCCGGCGCCGTAATCTAACTTCCGGTAGGCGACAAAGCATAAACCGGAGTGTATGCTTGAGGCAGGTGGTCGAGAAGGCAAAGGAGGCTTCTCATGCCGTACATGCAATGGTTGCGCGTGATCGATCGGATTCCGCGGATCGCGAGTATGTTGGGGTTGTTCGGACTGTTGGGGCTGCTTGGATTCATCCAGGCGGAGTATTTCAGCTACAGCGCGCTCAGTTTCTTGAGCTATCTGTGCTTCTTTCGTTTCTTCCGCCGCTTGCTCGATCCGAATTACGGCCCGCGCGAAGGGGATATGGTGCGCTTGCTGCCGGTACTTGTGATTGCGGCACTTGGCCCCTGGTTCATCGCGATCTCGCCGCTGCTCGGCTTTCTCGGCTTTTTCGGCTGGGTCGGGTTACTTGAGCAACCCTATCGCAAGCTGCCTGATGCCTGATGCCTGAACGCGCTGCCGCGCGGCTCGTCAGCCGGTAGTGGGACAGATCGCGATCGGCCGGCGGAAAAAGTGTGGCCGCCGAAGGTATCGGCAGCCACGGATCACAGTTGTCTGGACGGCGGCTTAGCTTTGGGCGGGCTTGCCGCGCCCGGTTTTGGCCTGAAGTTCGTCGATCTTCTGGAGCGATGAAGGGTGGTTCGCGATGCAAGAAATTCCGTTTGCGCAGTTCACGAATTGGCGTGAGTTGTTCCGCAGCCCAGCGGCAACCTGGGCGATCGAGTCGATCGTGGCCGGCAACACGGCGGGGCGACTCTGGATCGCAGAACAGACGTTGCTGCTCTGGGATCAGGGCAATAACGTCTTTTACCTGGCCGGTGCTCCGCCAAGCGAGGCGACCGGCTACGATCTGGCATTCTTGATCGACGAGCAGATCCGGCCCGCCGCGATTGTTGAGGGTTTGCGCTACTTCAAGCTGCGGGTGGCCGCGCCCGAGGCGGCGGCGATCATCCCTGTGATCCTTCCGCAGATCGACCTACGGGAAATCAGCACGCTGATCTATCGTTGCACCGGCACGATTGTAGCGCAGCCGATGCCGGATCTTGGCGGATGCGAACTTGTACCGATCGATCATGCCTTGCTGGAGCAGTCGCAGTTGCGGCGGCGCGAAGAGGTTTTAGACGAGATCGACTGGATGTGGCGCGAACGGGCGGATTTTTATCGCCATGGGTTTGGGGTGGCGGCTTGCCTGCCGGGCGAGATCATCGGCTGGTGTACGGCAGAGTATGTCAGCCCGGGCCATTGCGGCGTTGGGGTTGCGACAGCGGCCGAGTTTCAGCGGCGCGGCGTTGGGTCGGCCATGGCCGCTCGCTTCCTGGAAGAATGCCGCCGCCGCGACATGCAAGTTCTCTGGGAGGCGGCGAGCAGCAACAGCGCCTCGTGCCGGTTGGCGGCGCGGGTGGGCCTGGTTTGCAGCGATGAAGAACGAACCTGGCAGGGCCAGTTTCCTTTGTTCTCGTTGCGCCTTAACGATAGTGTGTCCGCAAAAGAGTGATCGTCTCGTGGTAACAGTCGCGCAGCATAGCGAGCAGCACCGCCGGATCGGTTGCCGGATCGGCATATTCAAGCTGCCGACACAGCTCCGCCATCGATTGGGCGCCCATCTGGAGGCAGCCGCCGCGAAGTTGGTGCGCCGCTCGGCGCACTTGCTCGCGTGTGCCGGCGGCGATACTGCGTTCGATGTCGTCGAGTTCGGGGGCGATCATCTGCTCGAAAATCTCCAGCACAATCACGGCGGTCTCGGGGCCAACCGGCCCGAACGCCTCCATCGTATGTTCCAGCACCGACCAGCGGATCAATTCTTGAAATTCAGCCGCCTCAGCCGGGTGGGTCGGATCGATATTGCCGAAGCGCACCTGGGCAAATGCATGCTCCAGCGCCTCCGGTTGCACCGGTTTACTAAGATAATCATCCATCCCGGCCTGCAGGAAGCGTTCGCGATCGTCGGCCAGGGCATTTGCGGTGAGGGCAATAATCTGCGGTTGGCGAATGCCCGGCCCCAGGCGCCTGATCGCCTGCGTGGCCGCGATCCCGTCCAGATCGGGCATATTGATGTCCATCAGGATGACATCGTAGGCTGCGGCCTGAACTGCGGCAAGTGCCGCGCGCCCGTCGCCCACCACCGTTGCGCGATGGTTGAGCCGCTGCACCAGCAACCGCGTTACCTCCTGGTTGATCGGGTTATCCTCGGCGATCAACACCTGGAGGATACGCCGGTCGGCTGTTGCGCGATCGACCAGCGCCGGGTTGTGCGGCGGTGCCGCCAGGGGAAAGGGGATTTGCACCAAAAAGGTTGAGCCATCGCCGGGGCTACTATGAACGTCGATACTTCCATGCATCAGCCCGACCAACTGCCGGCTGATCGCCAATCCCAGGCCGGTTCCGCCATAGCGGCGATTGGTGCTTGTATCGGCCTGCACAAAGGGCGCGAAGATGCGATCAAGTTGTTCGGGCGTGATCCCGATGCCCGTATCGCACACGCAGATCGTCACATTGACGGTTGTCGCGTCGAGGGGTTGGGCAGCGGCGTGGAGTGTCACCCGGCCCTGGTTGGTGAACTTGACGGCATTGCCGAGCAAATTGAGCAAAATCTGGCGGAGCCGGTGGGCATCGCCGGAGACCATCTGCGGCAGCGAGGATTCGATCACGCACGCAATATCCAGACCTTTGACTGCGGCCTGATGTTTGACGAGATCGATCGCTGATTGCAGACAACTCGGCAGATCAAAGGGCGCGACGGCCAGTTCGATCACGCCGGAGTCGATCCGCGAGAAATCGAGAATATCGTTGATAACGGCGAGCAATGCTTCGCCGCCGATGAGGATCGTATCGACAAAGATCCGTTGCTCGGCATTCAGGGCAGTATTTTGCAGCAAGTCGGCCATGCCGATCACCGCATTGAGCGGCGTGCGGATCTCGTGGCTCATGTTGGCCAGAAACGCCGATTTCGCCCTGGCGGCGGCTTCGGCTGCGTCGCGGGCCTGTTCGAGATCGATCCGGATCTGGCGTTGGGCGGTCATATCGCTGTAGGTGATCACGACGCCATAGGGCGGCAGCGGCAGAGGTGCTGCGCTTACGTTCAGCCAACTGTACCGGCCGTCGGGGCGCGCCACGCCCATCTCAACATCGCTGATCACGAATCTATCGCGTGAGGCACGTACGCTGGGAAACTCTTCCGCCGGGAACGGACTCCCATCGGGTTTGATGATATCCCAGGCCGCATCGTCGATCGTACGGGCGGTATGATCATGCTGATTGATCGCGAGAAAGCGTTCGGCGGCCGGGTTCACCTCATACACCTGGCCGTTGGCATCGGCCAGGGTTACGCCAACCGGAAGCAAGGCAAAGAGCGTGCGATACTTCGCCTCGCTGGCGGCCAGCGCCAGTTCCGCCTGTTTGCGGTCGGTAATATCGATCTCGACACCGCTGCGCAACACGCGCCCATCGGGAAGCAGTTGTGCGGTCGAGCGACTGAGCGACCAGTGGATCGTACCGTCGGCGCCGCGAAAGCGCATTTCATGTTCAAATGGGCTGAGCGCGCGCGCGGCCTTAATGGCGGTTTGCTCAAATCCGGGGCGATCTTCGGGCAGAATGCGCGACCAGAGAGCTTCAGCGTCGGCATACACGGCTTCCGGTGTCACACCCCAGCGATCCGCCACCCCGGCACTGATATACAAGAACTCGCCGCTGCCGTCGCGATGGCGAACCATCTGGAAGATGATCCCGCGCGGCAGGCTATTGCCAATGCTCTGGATCAAGAGTTCGCGTTTGCTCAGGGCGTTCATGTATTCCTGGCGCTGGATGAAGGCTACCACCATCTCAACCGCCGTGGTTAGCAGGTTGATCTCGGTTTTCGACCAGATGCGCGGATCATCCTGGGACGACACGCCCATATGCCCCCAGAGTCGATCGCCGACTGTGATCGGCACAATCAGCCACGACTGGATATTGTTGCGGTCGAAGAGTTGCCGGAATCGCGGATACTCGCGGTACATGTCGCGGGTGGGGCCACCGAACGGACGCCGTTGTTGCAGCATCTGAACCATCTCCGGCGGCACATCGCTCCAGTCCAGGGGCAGATCGATAAAGGTCGGCGCTGTCGGCTCGATCGATTCGATCATGAGTGTAACAGCGGTATTGGGCGGCTCGCCGTCGTAGCGATACACAAATAGCCGGCTTGTGATCAATGCCGTCCGGAGCCGGTCGAGCGCTGCCTGGACGCTGCTCCAGGCCGGATCATCGCTCTCGTCGTAGGTCAGCAACAGGCGGGCGCAGGCGCTCAGGGCTTCGGCATAGCGCACCTGTTGGGCCATAATCTGCTCGTGCGCTTTCTGAGTGGTGATGTCTTGCACGGCGCCGATCAGGCGTGACTGCCCGGCGGTCGTATCGACGGCGCCGCTGGCCCGCACCCAGATCGGGCGGCCGTTCGCGGTCTGGGCGCGCAATTCCAGTTCATACGCTTCGCCGTTGTCCAGCAAATTGGTGATGGCCACCCGAAGGAGGTTCGCCGATTCGCCGGGGTAAAGGTGGCGCAACAAGGTTTGATCGATAAAGGTGCCGGGCGGCACTTCATGAATCTGGTAAAGTTCTTGGCTCCATTCCAGAATGCCTCGCTGTGGATCAAAGGCGCTCCCGCCGACCCGTGAGACGCGCTGCATGGCCTGTAACAACGCCGCTGCGCGATCGGCATCGGCGGTACGTTGGGCGACGATCGATTCCAACGATGTGTTGGTTTGCGCAAGCTCGGCTAATGCATTGTGGGTTGCCTGAAGGCTGTGCTGAAGTTCCGTGATCAGCGAGCGCAACACAAACACCAGCATAACGATGATGCCGGCCAACAACAGGCCCTGATCAATCAGCGACGGCACTTCACTTAGGTATGGGATCGATCCGGCCGGGTTGGGAATAATGCCGAGTCCGAAGCTGCTGAAAACAGCGACCACGATCGATCCGCAGATCAGGCCGACGATTATGGCGGCTTCTGGGCCAAGCAGGAGCATGGCCAGGATCACACTGACAATCAAAAGGGTCGGGTTGATGCCGAGAACGCCGAAGACGAGCAATCCGCGGGCGCCGGCGATCAAAAAGATGCCCACCACAATTGCTCCCCGCAGCCGGTAGCCTAATCCTTCGTTCAGCGTGAGCCAACCGAGCAGACTGAAGGCCACGATCCCGAACAGCAGAAATTGCCAGTTTCCCAGCCGGATCAAATTCCAGCCGTCAACCAGCGATACCGGGATTCCGATCAGCAACATCAGACGGAGCAACAACCTGATCGTGCGTTGTCGCCACGCCACCAACGGATCATCACCGCCGGTCGGCGCTGGTGTGGCAAAGATATGATGCATAGAGGGTTGCTCCTCGCAGCAAAGCACTCCACGCAGCGCGATAGGTCGTCGGCGGAAATGGAGTCTGGCGGGTGTGCAAACACAAAGACACAACACGGCCCGTTGCCGGTTGTGTGAATATTATAGCAGGAGGCCATTCAAGGGGTGTGGGCGAGGGCAGGGCTGATGCGCGAACCTGATTGGGTCGGCAATGCCAGCAGCAACATCGCGCCAAAGCCGGGCAAGCCAAGCGCAAGAAGCGGCCGCGAGCGCGCGATCCGCAGCGCAACTGCCGACTGCCGGTTGATCGTGGTTGCGCTCATTGCGCACCTGCGGCTTTGGTATGGCCCCAGAGCAGGCCGGCAACGCGCCGCGAGATCACCAGCCGCCGGTCGGCGCGGCGCACAGCAACGCCGTAGGTCGGGTCGCAGTCGCACCAACGGCGTGCCGGGCATTAATCCGCGGGCCCAGAGCAGTTGCAACGTGCAAGAGTCCTCGCCGGCCTCTTCATCGATCCGGGTGATCACAAACCAACTGCCCGGTGCAACCGCACTTAAGCGCATATCGTTGTTAGGCAGTGCCGCTCGACCAGGGATAGGATTGCCGTGCGGGCAGGTTGCCGCATCGCCGACCATGGCCGCAATCCGTTCCTCCAACACCGGCGAGAGCGCGGGTTCCAGCAAGGTCGCTTCGCGGTGTACTTCGTGCCAGGCGATCCCCATCACATCATAGAGAAAGCGTTCCAGCAGGCGGTGGCGGCGGATCACCTGTTCGGCGATAACGCGGCCCGCCGCAGTAAGCTGAATGGCATGGGCGTCGCGCACGATCAACTGTTTCTGTTCCAACTTCTGCACCACGCTGGTGACGGTTGGCGGACGCACGCGCATCCAGCGGGCCAGTTGCGCGGCGATCACCGGTTCGCGGCGGGTTTCCAGGTAGGCGATCACCTCAAGGTAGCTCCGCTCGACCGGTGTTGCTGAATCGCCGGCTGAAGCAACAACCTGCGGCCTTTGAACCGATGAACGACTCATCAAACCTCCGTTTTTCGCCTAGTACCGGTCGGCCTACGTCCGTCGCGGGTTTGTAACGGCCTTGAGGCCGTCACCGTGCGATGTGCGCCGGAGACGTACGTACGCTTGAGCGTACCAGATCGATCCAGCCGCTATAGCACTGAACTGCCGGAAGTGGATCACATCAGCACGCATCTTTACGACCATGAACAATCGGGGTTAGGGTATTCTAATATGACACGTTTGTCAATTAGAAAGTTGAGAAGCTTCAGCGGCGCGCTGCCCTAATTTTTTTGGTGTTTTGGCGGCTTTGCACCACAAAAGTTGTGTGGCGCTAGCTGCGGCAATCTGGAAGTCGGGCATGCCGACGAGTACGAGCGGCAGCCGCGCAACAGCCATTGTATCGACTTCCCTTGCGTGTTGTTGCCGCAGTTTCACGATCGCAACAACACGCGAAATTAACAACCCAATTTTAATCCCCGCAACTCGTTGATTCGGATACAATAGGTAGCGCCCGATCAACTCTACGATCTACCCTCGTAGGCGCATCGAACCTTATGCGCCGGTTTTACGTCTGTCTTTGCGACAGCCGTAAACCGTGCATGCCCGGCCAACCGTTCCAGATCCGGGAGAAGGACTGTATGCGCTCAAAGAATCATCGCCTGGTTTACCGCATCGCCTTGCCGCTGTTGCTTGTTCTGGCTCTGCTTGGTCTCGCTCCGGTTTCGCCTCAGGTTCAGGCGCAATCCGAATCCTCAACTGGCTTCGCCCCTTCCGGCAGCCTCGGCTTGCCGGCAACCCCCGATCTGCGCACGCCGACGAATGGAGTCGCTGATTCCGGCCCCACATTAACCGCAAGCGGCGGCATGGCCCCGCCCGACGGCAGCGCCAATCTGCGCACGGCAGAGGTGCGTTTCCCGCCCGCCGATGCCCCTCCGGCCCTGCAACAGAGCGGTGGCCCGATCTGCGAGCCGATGCTCTACAACTCGACGCTGGACGGCGGCTATGGTTGGCCGGTGATCACGCCGAATGTCTATGTATCCAATCAGGTTTATTACTCATTCTCCGATTCGCTCTGGTTCGCCGATGGAAACGATCTCGGGTTTGATCTCTCGCCGAACGAGGATATGTTCGGCCAGGATTTCTATTTCCCCGCCGATGGTCAGAGTGCGTTGATCGAGTTCCAGATCGCCTACTACCCCGAGACTCAGGACAGCTTCGATAAGGTGTACTACGAGTTCTATCTGGTTGATGATCTTGGCAATCTGGTTGATTTTGATAGTGATCCCTCCGATGGTATCGACCCGGTTGGGCGCGGTGAAGCTGCCCAGTTCGCCGATGGCGAATGGCATGCCCAGGTGGATTTTGTGGCGGTGCCGTCGATTATCGAGCCGCTTCGTAATCAGCGCGTAGCATTTACGATCCGTGGTTTCAGCGATAATCTCGCGCCCTTCGAGCAGGTTTATTTCGACAATATTCAGGTGACGGTCTGTCGCACCACGCAGTTGCCGACCAACGAGCTTAGGGGCACAATTAGCGGCACCGCTTTGAACGGCGCGCTGCTTGGCCTTTATGGCGGCGAGTTGGCGACCGACAGCGGCGGTTTCAGCGAAATCGTCGATCCCGAACTGTTCTTTACTACCTTCCCAACCGCCAACGGCGCCTATACCTTCGGCACGCTGCCCGACCTGAATGCGAACGAGGCTTATCAACTCTGGTACATCAACAGCGACGCGACCGAGGGTCGTTTGAGCTATTACGCCGGCCCCCTGGTAACCGCCTTCAACAATGGGCAGGCCAACGGCGGAAACTTCAGTCTGGCCGATATTCCGCTTCAGGCTCCGCTGCACTACGCCGATGCCGCGTTCCCGGTTACCTTCAGTTGGGGCGTGCGCAGCGGCCAGAACGATGCCTACTACCTCTGCATCTACGACGCCGAGAGCTTCGAGGAGGTTTGTACGATCGAACCGCTCAGCAGCGGCAGCTATACGATCGAGTCGGCCGAGGATTTGCAGGGCATCGAGGATTTTATCTTCGCCTATGGCAAGACCTACGGCTGGTATGTGCGGGTCGCCGGGCCGAATTTCGACGGCAAGAGTTTCGCCGATCTCGGCGCCAGTGGTTTCAGCCAGTTCGTGCAGTTTGTTGAGAGCGCCGAAACACCGGCGCCGCCGCCGCAGGAAGAAGAGAATCCGCCGCCCGTCGGTGGTGCTGATGCGAACTGGACGATTCTGTTCTACCTGGCCGGCGATGATGCCGACCTGACCAACCCGCCCACCGGCACCCGCGGCATGCAGGATGTGCTCACGCGCCTGGCGACCGTAGGCCGGCAATTCCCGAACATCAACCTGGTGGTGCAGTTCGATCTTTATGAAACCGAACAGCAGCGGCTTCCGGTCGATCTACGCGGCACGCAGCGCTGCTACTTCGGGCCGAATGTAACTCGCTTCGCCGACGCATGCCAGCAACTCGGCGAACTCAACACCGGCGATCCGGCCGTACTCAGCGATTTTATCAACGCCGGACTTGAGCGTTACCCCGCCGATCGCACCGCCCTTGTGATCATGGGCCACGGCAGCGCCGTGAGTGGTGTCGCCGGCGATCAGTCCCAGCCCAGCGGCGAACCCGACGATGCGCTGCGCCCCGACGAACTTGAGCAGGCGCTCGGCGCTGCGAACCTTGATCAAGCTGCGCGCAAACTGGATCTGCTGGTCTTCCACGCCTGTCTGATGGGGAATTTCGAGGTTGCGGCCCTGATGAGTCCCTTCGCCGATTATATGGTCGCCAGCCCGAATATCGCCAGTTTGATCGATATCAACAGCGAGATTCTTGATCGCGCTTCCAGCAGCACCAATGCCGCAGCGGTTGCGACCGGGATTGTCGCCGATTACGACACGGCTATGAAGAGCTACAACGCGAGTATCGACTCGCCGCTGTCGATCTCTATGGCGGCCTACGATCTGAAAGCCGTCGCCGCAGCCCGTCCGAAGGTTGAGGCGTTAGGCGCCGCACTGCGCGATAATCTCAATCTGGAAGCGGTGCGCAGCGTGCGTGCCGCCGTTCAGCGCTACGACTCGTCGGCGCCGGTGCTGTGGGGTAATCGCAACCCTGAAAGCGAAGACGCGCTGGTCGATCTGCGTGATCTGGCGAATACGTTGGTGGCGCAGCAATCGCTTCCGGCCGGCTTGCGCACCGCCGCGCTGGAAGTGTGTAGCAGTGGTGCGGGCTGTGTGAATAGCCTGAGCAGTCTGATCATCAACGAGGTTAAGAGCGACGGCCTCGCCGATCCGGGCGATACGCGCCAGCATCTGCTTACCAACGCCACCGGCCTGTCGATCTACTTTCCGAATAACAGCAGCGCCGGGAACCAGAGCGCGCTCACCCGCGATTACCTGCTGTACTACCGCCAGACCAGTTTCGGCGCCAGTCCATGGGTCGATCTGGTTGATGCGACCCGCACCGGCTTGCCCACGTTGCCGCGACGTGGACGCCTGGGCGCCGATGGACTTCTGAGCGGCGGCACATTGCGCAACTTCGTGGCGCCGGAACTCTTCCCGGTTGCCGGCCCGTTACCGCGGAATGTCGGCGCTGGTGATACCATGCAAGTGTATCTGCCCTTGCTACAATCACCGCGCTAACGCCTGTGGTGTTCGTGCGAGCGCCGTTCGCACGAACACCAGACACCATCTATGAGCGAAAGCATCCGCCGCGCAGAATACATTCAGGCGCTGGTGAGCTTTTTGCCGCCGGCCCTGGCTCGTGCTATTCACCAGGACCCGCGCCCGCTGATTGCGCCGCGGGCTGAACGCTTTTACGCCGCCGTCTTGCTTTCCGATGTCTCCGGGTTTACGGCGCTCACCGGTGAACTGGCCGCGTTCGGTGCGCCCGGCGTCGAAGAGTTGACCGACTTGCTGAACCGCTATTTCTCGGCGATGATTGTGTTGCTGGAGGCCGGCGGCGGCGAGGTGGTGCAATTCAGCGGCGATGCATTGATCGCCGTCTTTCCGGTTGCCGATAGCGCCCATATGCCCGATGCCGTCTTGCAAGCACGGGCCGTCGCCGAACAGATGCAAGCGGCAATGGCCGAATTCGCCCGCTTGGGCACCAGCGTCGGCGAACGGGCATTGGCGATGAAGGTGGCGATCGGCGCCGGTGAAGTTCTGGCGATGTCGGTCGGCGGGGTCTTTCAGCGCTGGCAATATGTGATCGCCGGATCACCGCTGCGGCAGGTTGGTGAGGCCGAGAGTCGCGCCCGCCGGGGTGAGATTGTGCTGAGCCCCGAAGCCGCCGAATTGCTCGATACGGCAACCGGTGCGCGATTGCCCGCGTTGCAAAGCCCTGTCCATTGGCATCACGCCGATGAGACGACCATCGCCGCGTTGCGGCTGCATATTCCCCGCGCCATCACCGCCCGCCTCGACAGCGATCAGGAAGCCTGGCTGGCCGAGTTGCGCCGCATGAGTATGCTCTTTCTCGGCGTCGGCGGGCTCTCCGATGTCGATAGTCTTGAACGCTACCAGGCCAGCATGCGCGCCCTGCAAAAGTTCACGTACCGTTATGAAGGCAGCATCAACAAGTTCCAGGTCGATGAAAAAGGCGTGATCGGAGTTGTGCTGTTCGGCGCGCCGCCCCTGGCCCACCCCGATGATCCGCTGCGCGCCGTCCGCTGTGCACTCGATCTGCAGGAAGCCGCCGGGCCGCTCGGCCTGCGGCTGGCGATCGGAATTACAACCGGGCAAGTCTTCGCCGGGCCGGTCGGCAGCAGTTCCCGCCGCGAGTATACCGTGATGGGCGATCTGGTCAATCTGGCCGCCCGGCTTATGCAGTCGGCCGGCGCGGGCGGGATTTTCTGCGATTACCCGACCTATCGCGCCGCCAGCAGCGAGTTGATCTGGGATGAGTTGCCGCCGCTGACGCTCAAGGGCAAGGCTGCGTCGGTACGGGCGTATCGCCCGCTGCAACTCGCCAGCGCCACCGCAGCTCGGGCCGCGCGCCGCAACCGCGACGATCTGCGCCCGCTGATTGGGCGCACGAACGAATGGCAGCGCCTGGCGTCGGCGCTCGATGAATTGGAGGCCGGTCACGGCCGGTTGCTGAATATCGAAGGCGAGGAAGGCATCGGCAAGAGCCGCATGGTTGCCGAACTTGGCCGGCTCATGCGTACCCGCGGCTTCTCCGGTCTGCTCGGCAGCGCCGGCGCTCTCGACCGTGATACGCCGTATTTCGCCTGGCGCGAGATCGTCGGATCCTACTTCGATCTGGAGAATCGCCGCGCCGGGATCACCCGCCGCGATGCGGTGCTCAGTCGGATTGAGCAGATCGCTCCCGAGTTGAGCGAACGCGCGCCGCTGCTGAATGATCTGCTCGATCTCGATCTGCCCGATAGCCAACTGACCGCCGGGCTTGAACCGGTGCAACGCCAGACGGCCTTAATGACGCTGCTGGTGGAACTGTTGCAACTCTGGGTGGCCGAGCAACCGCTGGTGCTGGTGCTGGAAGATGCTCACTGGCTCGATCCGCTCTCCTGGGATCTCGTCGGTCTGGTGGCGCGCAGCCTTGCCGATCAGCCGTTGCTACTGGTACTGGTGCGGCGCCGGCCGGCATCACAGGCTGAACAACTGCGTATTCTGATCGGCACCGACCTGATCGCGACTATGCTTGAACTTGGCCCATTGACGGCGCCCGAGTCGGCGATTCTGGCTGCCGAATGCCTGGATGTTCAGGCGCTCCACGAAACCCTGGCGACACTGATCAACCAGCGCGCTGCCGGTAATCCGCTGGTGATCGAAGAGTTGGCCCTTAGTCTGCGCGATAGCCAGGCGCTCCGGATCGAGAATGGTGTCGCCGCACTTCAGGCCGATCCGATCGATCTGCGGCTGCCTGAGACCTTGCAAAGCCTGGTGTTAAGCCGCCTCGACCTGTTGCCGCCCGATGTTTTGTTGACCTTGAAAGTGGCCGCAGTGGTTGGCCCGACCTTCGAGCGTTCGCTGATCATCGCAGTTCACCCCGCCCGTGAGATCGCCGGCTTGTTTGAACAACAATTGGCGCTTTTGCGCGAACGCGAATTGATCGTTTCCGGCGGCGAAAACCCTGAGATCTTGCGCTTCCGGCAGGCGGTGATGCAGGAGATGGCGTATAGCACGTTGTTGCCCACCCAACGCCGCGATCTGCACAAACGGGTGGCCCAGTGGTATGAGCAACAGCCGGCCGAAGTGCTGAACGGCAATCTTCCGCAACTGGTTTACCATTGGCGTCAGGCCGAACATGCCGAGCACGAGCGCCATTTCGCGGTGCTGACCGGGCGCAAATTCGCTGCCGAGTATGCCAATGCCGCCGCGCTCAGATATCTGAATCGGGCCTTGCAACTGGCGGATCGGGATTCGTTGCGGCTCGAATTGCTGCGCTTGCGGCTCGAGATCCACGAGCGAATCGGCGAGCGCGAGGCCCAACGGGCCGATCTGGAACAGCTTGCCGGGCTGATTACGCTACAGGCTGATGGGCTTGAACAGGCGCGTTTACATAATGCCTGGTCAGCCTATTTCCGTGACATCAGCGAGTTTGTCCAGGCCCTCCAGCATCTCGATCAAGCCGAGGTACAGGCCCAACGCAGCGCCGATCAGGCCAGTCTGGCCCGTAGCCTGACGTTGCGGGGCGAAGTGTACGAGGTGCAAGGCGATCTGGCGGCGGCGCGGGACTGTTTCGAGCAGGCGTTGACGATCTACCAGTTGATCGGCTATCGCCGCGGCGAGGCCAACAACCGCAGCCGGCTCGGTAATCTTAGCTACTACAGCGGCGATTTTGCCACTGCGCGCGGCCTGTTCTTAGAAACATTGGCGCTGCGCCGCGCCATTCACGATGCCGACGAATGCATCACATTGAATAATCTGGCCGAGGCGGAGCTGAAACTCGGCAACCGCGAGGCGGCGCAGTTGCGCTGGAACGAGGCCCTGAGCGCTGCGCGCCGGGTGGGCAATCGCAGCGTCGAAGCGTTGGTGTTGGGCCAGATCGGGTATGCGGCCCTGGCCCAGGGTGAGTACACGTCTGCATTGGAGCAGATCGGCCGCGGCGTGCAGATTTTCCAACAACTCGGTGATCGCCGGCGCGCCGCCGAATCCCTGAACGACCTCGGCATGCTCTTTCGCGACATTGGCGGGATGGCTCAGGCCCGTCACTATTTCGAGCAGGCGCTGGCGGCCCAGGACGCGATCGGGGATGCGCCGAACGCCGCATTTACGGCCCTGAATCTGGGGCGCTCACTGATCCAGGATCAGCCGGAACGGGCCGGCGAACTCTACGCCCGCGCACTGGCCTACGCCTGCGAATCCGGCGAACGCGAAACCGAGGCCTACGCGCGCAGCTATCTGGCGCACCTGTATGAGCAGCGCGCCCAGTTGGATGCCGCCGCTGCCGAGTATCAACGGGCGCTGGAACTGCGCGCCGAGCTCGAGATGCCGAGCGCCGAAGATCTGGCCGGCCTTGCGCGGATCGCGACCGCCGCCAACGACCATTCGGCGGCAGTTGCCCATGCCCAGGCCGCGCTCGAATCGATCGCTGTCGATGGCGTCGATAGCCTGGAGTTCCCGCTGTTGGTGTACCTGAGTTGCTACGATGCCTTGCTCGCTGCCGGTGAACAGAGCGAGGCGCAAACCGTATTGCGCGCAGCCGGGAGCTTGTTGCTGGAGCGGATGAACTCGATCGATGATCACCAACTCCGCAGCGCGATGGTTGTACAGAACCCCGATTATCAGCGCATTTTATCCGAGTACCACCGCGTTATACCGCTATAGGCGTGTCTCGGGCAATCCGCTGTCGTGCGGCAGTTCGGCAGGTTCAGGCTGATTCGGCAGCCGAGCATCCCTACCCGATCCGGCTGGTGCCGCAGTTCCAACAGTCGCTGAATTGCGGCTCGATCTCCTCGCCGCAGTTCGGGCATTGCCAGGCAGTTTCGGCGACATCGTTCGGTTGGCCGTCCAGGAATTCGCGCACCAGCGCTTCGGCCTCGGCCATGTCTTCGTCGGCAACCCAGACCGACGCATAGGTTTCGGTGGTCGGCACAAGCCCCTGAAGGCCGCCGAGTTCGCTTCCCTGGATCACGGCCTGAATCCCGGCCTGGGCTAAATAATCCTGCACCAGATGGGCTTCGGCCGGCGTTGGGCTGCTGTAAACACGTTGCATGATCTTCTCCATATATGTGACGATGCAAAGAAGAATAGCATAGCGTATTCTAGAGTAGGTTAGCTAGAGTATTCCGCAACAAGGCTGGTACAATGAATCATTCACGCAAACCCGTTACCGGACTGGTTGTCATCGGTCTGTTCATCCAGGCCGATCAGATTTTGCTCGTGCAGCAGCAAGGTCGCCGCGATGCGCTGCCGTACTGGGTTGCGCCCGGCGGCCTTGTCGAGCCGGGCGAGGGGATTGCGGCTGCGCTGCGCCGCGAAATGCGTGAAGAGACCGGCTTGCATGTGACGGAGATCGGCCCACTCGCCTATACAACTCAACTGGATCACCTGGAGCGCGACAGTCGCACACTCGCTTTTGCCTTCCCGATCAGCCGTTGGGAGGGCGAGCCGGCCCACGACGATCCCGACGATGAGATTCTGGCGGTGCGCTGGATACCGCGCCCGGAAGCAATGCAGTTGCTTCAGCCGATCGGCTGGCGCGGCATGCGCGATCCGCTGCTGGCCTATCTACGCGGTAATTCCCTGCCCGGCACCTTCTGGCACTTTCAGGAGCATAACGGCGAACAACGCCTGGTTGGGCCGAAGGATGATCGGTGACGGCTCCTGGCATAGGAACGCATCGAAGCAATTTTGCCTTCTGCATTAAACCGGGATTCCGCCCGCATCTGGTAGGTGCGCCGGGCCGCCGCTGATCCCGATCGGGGTGCCGTCGGCGCGCCAGCAGGCCGCGCCATGTAACAAACCCTGCGCATCGACCAGCACGCCGTTCATACCGCCGGCCACCTTCGGTACAAAGATCACAGCGTGGCCGCGCTCACTCAGTGCTAACGCCAGCGCCTCGCGTTCGGCGAAGCCTTGCTCCAGTTCCAGTTGTGCGCCCTGCGTCCATAATCGCGGCGCCTCGACTGCTTCTTGCAGGCTCATGCCATGGTCGATCACATTCAGGATCGCCTGGGTGACGACCGGAAAGATCCGTTTTGCGCCCGGCGTTCCCAGGGCCATAAACGGCGCGCCGTTGCGCAATACGATCGTCGGCGCCATACTGGAAAGCGCCCGTTTGCCGGGTGCGATCGAGTTTGCGTTCCCCGGCACCGGATCCATCAGTACCATGCAGTTGTTGAGAAACAGGCCGGTGCCGGCGACGGCTACTTTCGAGCCGAACAACCAGTTCAGGGTCTGGGTTGCCGCAACCAGCGTGCCCTCGGCGTCAACCACGGTGACATGGGTGGTGCTGCTGCTTTCGCCGCCAAGGAACCGCCGCACGTCGTTAAGCTCGCCGGCCGTATGATCGCGGGCCTGCTGCAGATCGATGCCGGCCCGGCGGCATTCGGCATAATATTTCGCGCTGAGTTCGGCGATCGGCACAGGCACCCGGTCGGGATCGGCCATATAACGGCGCCGGTCGGCAAACACGATCTTGAGCGCTTCGGCGAGCAGATGGACATAATCAGCACTGCCGAATCTTAGCTTGCCGCGCCCAAGTTCATAGCCCTCCAGAATATTCAGCAGTTCGATCAGATGTGTGCCGCCGGAGGATGGCGGCGCCATGGCGACAATCTCGTAACCACGATAGCTGCCGCGCACCGGTTCACGCTCGACAACCCGATAATCGGCCAGGTCGGCGCGACTAAGGATACCGCCGTGGGCCTGCACATCGGCCACAACCTGTGCGCCAAGGTCGCCGCTATACAGTGTTCAGCGCCTTCAGATGCGATCCGGCACAGGCTGCGGGCGTAGTCGGACTGAATGATCCGGCTGCCGGCAGCATGTGGTTTGCCGTTGGGCAGGAAGATCGCCGCACTGCTGGCGAATTGGCCAAGTTCGGCGACGGCATCGCTGATTCGCGAGACAAGGTACGGGCCGGCGATAAAGCCGTGCTCGGCGTAGCGGATTGCCGGCGCAATTGCAGCGGCGAGCGGCAGGCGCCCGAAGCGTGCCACGGCGTGAGCCCAACCCTTGAGCGCCCCCGGCACTGCGATCGCGCGGTAGCCGACATCGTTGGCCTTGCCGACGGTTTCGTAGTCGAGGCTGCCGGGGATCGGCTCGTACATATCGGCTGTCGCAGCGCCCGGCACAACGGCATAATTATCGATTGTGGCCACATCACCACTCGAACCGTCGCGGATAACGAAGAAGCCCGCACCACCGGGGCCAACCATCATCGGCTCGACGACGGAGAGCGCGAAGAGCGCGGCGACACAGGCGTCCACAGCATTGCCGCCCTGGGCCAGAATCTCGATCCCGGCTGCGGCGGCAATGGGATGGTTGGCGGCAACCACTGCCTGCGAGGCGAGCACTTCCTGCTTATGGGTAAGCATTGTGGCTCCTCTACTGCGGAATATGCTGGCTGAGGCAATGCCACGCGCCCAATCCCCAGATAATATCGGTGCAGTCGAGTCCGACGATCCGCCGATCGGGGAAGCACTGTTGCAACACATCGGCGCTGCGTTGGTCGTTCGGGTGGTTGTAGAACGGCACCAGCACAACCTTGTTTGCAATGTAGAAATTCGCATACGAGGCCGGCAAGCGCTGGTCTTCGTAAATAATCGGCGGCGGCATCGGGATAGTGAGGATGTTGAGCGGATTGCCGTGCTGGTCGGTCATCTGGTGCAGGCGCGCCAGATTCTCCTGCAAGATCGGGTAATTCTCGTCGTGCGGATCTTCCTCGACCGCCGTCAGGATCGTGTCGCGGGCCACAAACCGTGCGATGTCATCGATATGGCCGTCGGTGTCATCGCCGATAATGCCCTCGCCGAGCCAGAGGATCTTCGCGATACCCAGGAAATCGCACAGGCGCTGTTCGATCTGATCGCGGCTGAGGTTGGGGTTGCGGTTCGGGTTGAGCAGGCACTGCTCGGAGGTGAGTAACAGACCGGCGCCGTTCACCTCGATCGACCCGCCCTCCAGGATCATGCCGCCCGCGAAGCGCGGCACACCCAGGTATTCGGCCATAAACCCCGGCACCTGATTATCCAGATCGTAGGGCGGATACTTGTCGCCCCAGGCGTTGTACCCCCAATCGGTCGCCGCGATCTCGCCGCCGCCAGGCTCGTCGCGGCGCACGAAAATCGCGCCGTGATCGCGACACCAGGCATCGTTGGTCGGCCGCATATGAAAGTGAATCGCGCCTGCGGCGCCGGCCGCCTCCAGATAGCGACGCGCCTCAGCCTCCATCTGCGCGTCGTTGACATTGATGTGAACCGGCTCCGAACGCGCTAATTCGGCCACAAACTGTGCGTAGACCGGCCAGATCCTGGCGATCTTCCCCGGCCAACTGGCCTCTTTGTGCGGCCAGGAAAGCCAGGTGGCCCGGTGCGGTTCCCACTCGGCGGGCATGCGATAGCCGAGTGCTGAAGGTGTGCTCATCGTCAGGCTTTCTTAGGTTGTAGCGGGCGAATCGTGATCATCGTTCGTCGTCGATAAAGCGCTTCGTGATCTCGCCATACGCATCGATCCGGCGGTCGCGCAGAAAGGGCCAGTGGGTGCGCTGAATATCCAGTGCGCCGAGATCAAGCGACTGTACAAGCACTGCCGGTTCTTGCACCGGCGCCTTCGTCAGAATCGTGCCCTGCGGGTCGCTGATGAAACTCTGGCCCCAGAATTCAATCCCCTCGCCGCTGATCGTCTCGTGACCGGTGCGATTGACACTCACCACATAACAGCCATTGGCGATGCCGTGAGAACGCTGGATGAGTTCCCAGCTCTGGTGTTGGGCGACGCCGTAGTGTGCTTTCTCGCCGGGATGCCAGCCGATCGCCGTTGGGTAAAACAGCAGATCCGCGCCGCGCAGCGCCGTCAGGCGCGCACCCTCGGGGTACCACTGATCCCAGCAGATCAACACACCTACGCGGGCGAATTTGGTTTGAAACACTTTAAAGCCAAGATCGCCCGGCGTGAAGTAGAATTTTTCGTAGAAAAGCGGGTCGTCGGGGATGTGCATCTTGCGATACTTGCCGAGGTAACTGCCGTCGGCATCGATCACGGCGGCGGTGTTGTGATACAACCCTTCGGCGCGCTTTTCAAACAAGCTGGCGATAATCACCACGCCCAACTCACGGGCGAGGGCCTGAAAGATCTCGGTGCTCGGGCCGGGAACCGGCTCGGCCAACTTGAAATTCACATGCTCTTCGGTCTGACAGAAATAGAGCGAACGAAACAACTCCGGCAGACAGACAATCTGGGCGCCCTGCGCGGCCGCATCATGCACACCCTGGATCGCCGCAGCCATGTTGGCTTCGGGATCGTTGCCGCAGCGCATTTGAACAATACCAACCGCAATATCACGCGATGCCATCGGCATGAACCTCACATCTATAACCAATAATCCGCGTCATGATACCATAGGCGCCTGGTTTTGGACGCTGTGAAGTTGTGCCCTACGCGACATGCGCTATGAATCCATGCGGGCTTGTTCGGCTTTGCAAAACTCCGGCGTGATCCAATTCCAATCCGCAATGTACCAGCGGGTCTCACGGCTGACCATCAGTATGCGAAAGCAGATCGATCCACCGCTGAAGTAGGCTTTGCTGAGACCGATGCGCTGGTTTTCATGTTTGCCGGGATAACTGTTCAGCACCTCAAAGCTTTGTATCGGCCCCAATTCAGTCATCGCTTGATTAAGAAAGCCCTGCGTGACAATGAAGCGTTGGCGCAGTGTTTCACTACGTTCAGGTTCGAAGCCCGGTCGGTAGATACTATCGGCCAGTGCATAATTGTTGTCGGTCATCGCGGCGAACCATGTGTTGAGCAACTCGATCGCGTAGAGCGTATCCTGGTCGTAATCGGCATTGGTGAGGGAGCCGGGCAATGCGGGAGAAGTGGTTGCAGCAAGTTTCGGCGGAATGCCTACAATGTCAGTCGATTCGGACGATGTAGTTGGTAGCGGCAACGGCTCGCTGAACAGCCCGATCCTTGCCTCGGCATAGGACCTTACGAAGCTGCTGAAAAGTCCCCAGGTAATGTACTGGACGGCGACATTGATGATCATACAGAGAAAAGCAGTGCCAAAAATCAGCATCAGCCAGAACCACGGACTGCGAGAATTGAGCCTTTTCACAGCGATAGCCTCCACTAAACTTATGCGGCGCCACTATGCCGCGAAAGCTATACCGCTATGAATGCCGAAAAGATATGCCTCGCAAATGCTTCAAAGTAAAGGTGTTCACTCCATTTTTTGCATGGTGCATTTGATCCTAGCCGCCGCGCCAGTTGCCCCCGGCAACTTTCCATAACTCACCGACCCGAATCGCCCGAACCGTCTCCGCACCGGCGACATACACATATGCCTCCTGCCTGCCGAGGTTGGTCTCGACCGTGACGACAATGCGTTCATAAAGATTGTTCGCGCCGTTGGCTACGTAGCCCTCCAGATTGTCGAGTCCGGCGATCACGCTGTTGTAGTCGTGGGGGCGGACGACGACGATCTGGCCGTAGGCGATATCGCCGGGGGCCACAAGATCCGGCGTTTGCACCAGAAACGGGTACGGCCCGGCGGTATAGAGGGCGGCATGCGGCAGATTGGCCGGCTCTTCGGAGATGGTATAGCCGGCCAGGTAGCGTGGATAGTTCGGTTCGCCGCGTTTCAGCGTTCCATAGACGAAGAATGGCAATTGCATCATGGTTTGAAGCTGTTAGGAAATAGCGAATTCGCCGTAGATCAAACAGTGATCGCTGCCGCGCCAGGTGCAATCGGTGCTGAAATTGCGCGGCTGAATGCCGTTGGCGGCAAACATATAATCGATACGTAATAACGCCGGCAGTGGATGGAGGAACGCCGGACGCCAACTGTGGCCGAAGCCGAGGCCCACGGCGCGATGGACATCGATCATATTGTGGGCAAGGTCGAAGTACGCCTCTTCGCGGTCGTTGACATTCATATCGCCAACCAGGAGCAGTGGTTCGCCGCGGCTGCGTAATCCGGCCACATATTCGCTGATCGCGCGAATCTGGGCGTCACGAGGCCCGCGATTGTAACAACTCGGCAGGGCACAGTCATTGCTAAAGGTTCGTGGCGGTATCGGGTGGGCATTGACCACATACACCGGGCGCTCGGCCGCAATCCGTGCCCACATCACGCGCGGCATATCCCAAGACTCGCCGCCTAATGCCGGTACCTGCGATTCAAGAATCGGCAAGCGACTCAGAATCGCCAATCCCGGTGCCGCTTCGTCCGGTCGCATTAATTGGTATGGAAAGGTTTCCGCAATCAGCGGAATCGTTTCCAGATCGCGCCAATCCACCTCTTGCAGCACCAGCACATCAGGCCTGTATGTCTCGATCACATGGGTGAGTTGTGCCGTCGGGACACCGCCGACATATACATTCCAGCTTAACACCTTCAGGTCGGGTGGTGCCTGGTCTGGCGGCGCACCATTCAAGGCCGGCGGGACGATCAAGGGGAAGCAGAGTGCGGCGCAGAGCAGGCTTATGCGCAAGAGTACCAAACCGCGACGGAACACAAACGGGACAAGCAAGAGCGCCGGTACAAAAAAGTACGGCGCAAACACGAGGATCAAGGCGGCCGGACCGACACGGGGCCGTGCGAACGAGATTGTCGCCAGGATGACAATCAGGCCGATTGGATACAGTGCCAGCAGCAGATCGCGACGGATCCTGGCGCGGCGGGCGGAAACAGCAGGCATATCGGCAACTCGAATAGATAGTAGTGGAAACATTGGACAGATCAGCTAAAACCTCGACTATACTATAGCAGGTTTCATTCGGCCCACAATGGCCGGCACGAAGGAGGAACACATGGAGATCGCCCTGATGCTGGAGGGCCAGAACGGCCTGACGTGGCCGCGTTGGCAACGGATCGCCGATGCTGCGGAAGGCCTGGGCTTTGTTGGGCTGTACCGCAGCGATCACTACACCAACGCCAACCCCCCCGACAAAGAATCGCTCGAATTATGGCTCTCGCTGACATGGCTGGCGAGCCATACCAGCCGGATCGAGTTCGGCCCGATTGTCTCACCGGTCTCGTTCCGGCATCCGACGATGACGGCGCGTTATGCCGCCGGTGTCGATGATCTTTCCGGCGGGCGGCTGAATCTCGGCCTTGGCGCCGGCTGGCAGGAGCGTGAGCATACCAATTTCGGCCTTGATCTATTGGATGTCGGGCCGCGTTTTCGGCGCTTCGAGGAGGCGCTGGAGGTGATCACGCAGTTGTTGCGCAGCGACGCCCCGGTGAGTTTCAGCGGCGAATACTATCGGCTGAACGAGGCGATCTTGCTGCCGCGGCCGCAGCGCCCCGGCGGCCCGCCGATTGTGATCGGCGGCAACGGCCCCCGGCGCACGCTGCCCCTGACGGCGAAATACGCCGATGAGTGGAACGGCGTTTTTGTCGATCCGGCGCGCTACCGTGAATTGAACGCTCAGCTCGATGGGTTGCTCGAATCCGCCGGGCGCAGCCCTTCTGCGGTGCGGCGCTCGCTGATGACCGGCTCGGTATACGGCCGTGACGAAGCACAGGTGCAGGCGCGACTGGCCGGACGTGACGGTGATGCGTTGCGGGAGCGAGGTTTATTGGTCGGCACCGCCGATGCCGTTGTGGAGCAGATCGGCAAATTCGCCGAAGCGGGTGTGCAACGCATCATGGTGCAGTGGCTCGACCTTGACGATCTTGACGGGATCGAACATTTCGCAGCGCGTGTCTTCTCACAGCTGTAGTTGCATTGTGCAGCGCCTATAGCGGTGAGCACAACGCGTGAGCCTGATCGAAGATCGCATACCGGACTGGCGAGCCGCGCGGCAGCGCGCTCGGGCATCAGGCATCAGGCAGCTTGCGATAAGCCGCTTTTTTAGGAAATGGGAAAGGCAAAAGCCACAGCTTACCGGCTTTTGGCCGGAACATTGGCATGGTGCCTTTCGCATTTTGCATTGATATGAATAAGGTACGTTGGCAAACGACCCTCTGGATCATGTTTGCCGCCCAACTGTTGTCGGCAGTGGGCTTTTCGGTGATCTTCCCCTTTTTGCCGCTTTATGTGGCCGATCTCGGCTCATCGACCGGGATGAGTATTGAGTTGCTGGCCGGGCTAGTCTTCAGCGGGCAGGCGATCAGTATGGCGATCGCCTCGCCGATCTGGGGCTCGCTCTCCGACCGCCTGGGCCATAAACTGATGGTCGAGCGGGCGATGTTCGGCGGCGCACTGATTCTGCTGCTGATGGGCTTTGCGCGCTCGGCGGAAGAATTGGTGTTGCTGCGCGTTGTGCAGGGCATGATCACCGGAACCGTGTCGGCGGCGAATGCGTTGGTGGCCTCGGTTGCACCGCGCGACCGAATTGGGTATGCGATGGGTACCCTGCAAGTTGGGATGTGGAGCGGGATCGCGGCCGGGCCGTTGCTTGGCGGCGTGCTCGCCGATGCCTTTGGTTTTCGCTCGCCCTTTCTGCTGACCGGCGGGTTGCTTTTTGCCGCCGGCTTGCTGGTCTTCTTCGGGGTGAAAGCGGGCGAACGCCCGGCGGCCAAACCGAAAGACCAACGGGTTGGCCTGCTGGCCTCCTGGCGCACGGTGATGACGGCGCCAGGGATGTTGCTGGCCTATTCGCTGCGCTTTCTCACCAGCCTCGGCCAGACGATGTTGATCCCGTTTGTGCCGTTGTTCATTCAATCGCTGATGGGCGACACCGATCTACTCGGCACCTTCACCGGACTGGTGGTCGGGATCGCTTCGGCTGCCGGAACTGCAACCGCGATCAGCCTCGGCAAACTCGGCGATCGGATCGGGCATCGGCAGGTGCTGATCGCATGTGCGTTCTTGACCGGGGTGTTCTACCTGCCGCAGAGTTTTGTGAGCGAGCCCTGGCAATTGCTGGTGTTGCAAGGGCTGAGCGGCGCTGCCTGGGGCGGGATCACACCGGCGGTGAGTGCGTTGTTGGCGCGCTACAGCGCCACCGGCAGTGAGGGCGCCGTTTATGGCCTGGATAACTCGATTGTCTCGGCGGCGCGGGCATGTGCGCCGCTGATCGGCGCCGGCGTGGTGCTTGCGGGCGGCTTGCGCGGGATCTTCCTCGCAACTGCGATCGCCTATATGTTGATCGGCATTCTTGCGATCACCCGATTACGCGCCGACCAACCGACGGTTGCCACTGAGTCGCGGGCGGGCGACTGAGATCAATGCGAAAGGCGAAGATGGATGCGGTTATAATGCAGCTCAATGCTTCCAGGTTACATTGCGGTACCTGATATATCGCACGCAGTAGTGGGAAGCATGGTAGCCTTGCGCAGTTTGGCTTTTGCATTGATATATTCCTCCGATGACGTAGGGATGCTATGGGACGCCGACCGACCCTTTTGCCTGCGAAAGTGACGCCGCCGCGTTCGCACCGGCGGCTTTTGCGCCGTCCGAGCCTTGATGCACGCTTGCACGAGGCACTGGACTATCGTGTGACGCTGCTTCAGGCCGGCACCGGCTACGGTAAAACGGTTGCGCTCACCGCCCTAAGCGAGGCCGGTGTGCCGCTCTGTTGGTACAGCGTCGGCCCGGCCGACAGCGACTCGCAGACGTTTCTGGCCTATTTGATCGCGGCCTTCGCCGCCGGCTTGCCCAACTTCTCCGAGGCGCCGGTCGATGCACTGGCGGAAGGTGCGACGGAAGGTGTCGGCTGGACATACGCGCTCGATGTGTTGCTTGGCGTGCTGCCCGAAGCTGTGCATGGGCCAACCCTTCTGGTGCTCGACGACTACCATTTTGTGATGGCTTCGCCCGAGGTGAAGGCGCTCACCGAACGCCTGATCGCCTATGCGCCGCCGGATGTCCATGTGGTCTTGGCTTCACGCTATCCGCTGCCCGGCAGCGAGTTGGTGCGCTGGCGTGCGCGCGGCGATGTGCTTGAGATCGGGCGTGATGATCTGGCCTTTGATGAAGCCGAGATCGCCGCACTTTTCGGTCAGGTGTATGGGGTGACGCTGGATGATAGTGATCTGGCGGTGATTGCGTTCCATACCGAAGGCTGGCCGATCGCGCTCCAGTTGATCTGGCAGGGATTGCGCGGCGGGCCGGCCCGTTCGGTGGCTGATCTGCTGGCCGGCGGCGGCGACTCACTCGGCGCGCTGTTTGATTATCTCGCCAGCGATGTGCTCGATCATCAACCTGCGGCGTTGGCCGCATTCTTGCGCGAAACCGCCATTCTGCGCGAACTTACCCCGCAGGCATGCGATGCGGTGCGCAATGCGACCGATAGCGCAGCACTGTTGCGCCAACTACGTGATCGCGATCTGTTTGTGGTTGAGTTGGGCGAAAGCCATTATCGTTATCATCATGTGTTTCACGAGTTTCTGCGCCAGCACGCGGTAAACAGCGCCGAGAACGATCTTCGCCATCGACGCGCGGCAGCATTCTTTGCGGCAAAGGCCGATGACGAAGAGGCGGTGTACCACTGGTTGGCGGCATGTGCGTATAACCAGGCTGCTCAGGCGATTGAGCGCGGCGGCGCGGCGGCGCTTCAGGCCGGGCGGCTCGATACGTTGGCCGCCTGGACCGATGCCTTGCCGGAAGCCGTTGTTGCCGAACGGCCGCGCCTCCAGATGCTGCTCGGCGATCTGTACCGCTTACGATCGCGCTTCGACGAGGCACTAACCTGGTATGCCAGTGCTGAACAATTGGCGCGTAGCGGCGCCGATCCTGCCGGAGTGGTGCGGGCATTGCGCGGCCAGGCCTTGATCTACCTCGATCAGGTGCGCTCGACCGAGGCCGAGAGCCTGTTGCAAGAAGCGCTGGCCCTGAGCGATGCCCAGGCGGATCGCGGCATGCGGGCGAAATTGCTTGAACTGCTGGCCGAGAATAAGCTGAACATGGGCAAGCCCGACGCAGCGGCGCAGTTGCGGGCCGAAGCGCGGGCGTTGCAGGATGTGCCGGCGCTTGAGGATCTGCTGAGTGTGCGCATCCAGTTGCGAACCGGCCGGATCAATGCCGCCTACGCAACTCTTGAACAATGGGCGGCTGAGGAACGACGAACCGTGGCAGGTAGGCCGGCCCATGCGCCGCGCGGCCACCGCGAAACGGTGTTGATCCTTTCGCTAATCCAGAGTTTGCGCGGCGAGGTTGCGCCCGCAGCGGCCCATGCCGACGAAGGAATCGCGATTGGCGAGCGGCTCGGCTCGCCGTTTGTGACGGCGGTTGGATATGTGCGGCGCGGCCACGCCTTGCAGGTGGAAGTAGCCGGTTGGCGCGCGAATGTGATCGAGACGCGGGCCGAAGCGGTGCGCTGCTTTCAACGGGCGATCGCCCTTGGTGATCGCCTGGCGGTGCGGCGGATTCGGGCCGAGGCAATGTGGGGTTTGGCCCGTACCTACGGCATGGGCGGTGATCTGGCGGCGGCGATGCAGGCGGCCCGCGAGGGGATCGAGATCGCCCGCTGGGCCGGTGATGGTTGGATCGCGGCGATGATCGAACTTAGCCTGGCCGCAAGCCTGGTGTTGGCCGGGCAAGTAGCTGAGGGTCTGGCGCAATTGGAAGCGGTGTTGCGCGGTTTTCGCGCCTGCAACGATATGCTCGGCCTGACGGCGACCTCGCTCTGGATGGCGTTGGCCCGTAGCGAGTTGTGCCGGCCGGAAGAGGCGACGGCCTGCTTCGCCGAGGCGCTCAGTCTGGCGGCAACCAATGGCTACGATTATCTCTTTGTGCGTCCGACGCTGCTCGGCCCGCCCGATCCGCGCCGCCTGGTGCCGTTGCTGATCGCGGCCCGTAACCGGCCGGCCCACGCCGAGTATGCGGGGCGACTGTTGGGAGTGCTCGGCCTGACCGATACTCAGGTTCATCCCGGCTACCAATTGCGGGTGCAGTTGCTGGGCGCGTTCCGAGTCTGGCGCGGCAACCAGGAGATCGAGGCCCGTGAGTGGCAGCGCGATAAGGCGCGTCAGTTGTTCCAATTGTTGGTGGCCCGGCGTGATCGTTGGATGCAGCGCGACGAGATCTGTGAATTGCTCTGGCCGCAACTTACCCCCGAGGCCGCCGGGCGCGATTTCAAAGTGGCCTTGAATGCACTTAATCGCGCCCTGGAGCCGGGGCGCGTGGGCGATGTGCCGGCATTTGTGATCCGCGACGGCAGCGCCTATCGCTTGCGGCCGGAAGCCGATCTCTGGATCGATAGTGAGCAATTCGTCGCCGAGGGTCAAACCGGGTTGCGTCTGCTGGATATTGGTGATAGCGCCGCCGGAGTTGTGGCGCTCAGGCAGGCGCTTGGCCTGTACAACGGCGACTACCTGCCCGACGCACTCTACGACGACTGGGCTGCGGTGGAGCGCGAGCGTTTGCGGACGCTCTACCTGCGTGCGGCCGACCGCCTGGCGATGGCGTTGTTGGCGCAGGGTCGGCCCGGCGAAGCCGCCGATATCTGCTTGCAGATGTTGGCGCAGGATCGCTGTTATGAGCATGCCTACCGGTTGTTGATGTACGCGCAGGCCCGGCAGGGTAATCGCCCACTGGCCTTGCGCACTTACCAGCGCTGCGCCGAAGCGCTGTACGCCGAACTCGGCGTCGAGCCTTCCCCGGAAACCGACGCCCTGCACCACAAGATCCGCCAGGGCGATCCGCTCCTGCTCCCCTCATAACCACACGGTTCGTCGCCTTCAATTTCGTCGCAAGCGATTCACCGTGTATCTCATTTGTAACCGGCACGCAACCGGCCTCGATTATCCTCGGCCCCACACCTTCGTACTGCAATCGATACGGGCAATGTGCGCCCAAAACCTTGTGTCACCAGGAGAGTCTGCAACCCATGGGTGAATTCATTGTGACGGCCATGGATGGCCCGGTGGCGACGATCACGCTCAACCGACCTGATCGCCACAACAGTTTGATCCCGGAGTTGCTGGAAGAGTTGCTGGCGACGCTGGAGGTGCTGAGTGGGCGGGCGGATCTGCGGGCGGTGGTATTGCAAGCCAATGGCCGTTCATTCTCAACCGGCATTGATATGCGATCGTTCGCTACCAGCAGCGATCGGGCTGTTTACGCCGACACGATTGTGAACCTGCTCAATCGCGTGATGCTGGCCATGATCGATCTGCCGGTGCCACTGATTACCGCAGTTCATGGCCTGGTGACGGGCGGCAGCCTGGGATTGGTACTGACCTCCGACATTGTGTTGTTGGCGCCGGGCGCCAGTTTCACCCCATACTACACCACGGTCGGCCTGAGTCCCGACGGCGGCTGGACGGCGCTCTTGCCGGCATTAGTCGGCCATGTGCGCGCCGCCGAGATCCTGCTGCTTGAGCGGACGATCAGCGCCGAAGAGGCGGTTGCCTGGGGCCTGGCGAACCGGATCGTTTCGGCGGCGAGTATTCGTGAGGAGGCGCTGGCAATGGCCCATACCCTGGCCGGGCAACTTCCCGGCAGTGTCCGTCAGATCCGTCGTTTGCTCTGGGCCAATGCCGACGGGATCGCCCAACGGTTGGAAACCGAACGCAACGCCTTTGTAGCCCAGATCGACAAAGCCGAGGCCGAACGCGGGATCGCCGCATTCCTGAACCGCCGCCGGAACGGGTGAGGATATAGGAACGCCGGGGATGGGCGGCGACGGCTTCGCCCGCAACCATCACAAATCCGAACGCGGGGCATGGCGCCCCGGAAGAATCATTCATCGTCGATGAGGAGGACCCCAATGAACGGATCCGCACGCGTCCGCTGGATTGCCCTGGCACTGGTCAGCATCATGGCGATGCTGCTGGCTGCCTGTGGCGGCGCCCCTGCCGCCCAACCGACCGCCGCCCCTGCCGCCGAGGAGCC
>JAAUQO010000059.1 GCA_012032775.1 Oscillochloris sp.
ATTGCCATTCAGGCCCGAAGGATAGTCGTGCATTTCGCAGACCCACAACGTGCCGTGGCCCGAAGTCGATTGCGACGGGATCGGTGATCAAAGGTTCGGCGGCGACCAGTTGCAACCGCAGACCATCGGGAATCTCGATGCGTCGTTGCGACTGCTGCGGGGAAAGGGGCTGGTCTGGTGCGGTCCTGATTCGGGTCTCGAAGGTGCAGACCGGCCGGAATTTGATGCAGCACACCCTCGACGATGGTCTTTTCAAGACCCGCCGCGAGGGGGGCGGGCCAATTGTAATAGGTCATGGCCGTGGCCCCTTCGTAGCCCCCCTCTTGGAGCACGCGCTCGGAGGGGATGTAGCAGGGGGTGTCGTTGGCATAGGCATGAACCCACAGGCGATCCGGATCGATTCGCCGCCGCAGATGATGGGCGTAGCTCTCCGGCCCGCTGGTCGGATAGCGCGTGCTAATCACCGAACGCAGCGCGTAGATCCACTCGCGCCCGGTCAGATCATTCAGCCGATTGCGTGGGTCGATCTCGGGCGCGGGCCGCTTTTTTTGCATAGTGTCACCGCATGTGTCGCGATATTTCGTCTCAGTATGCCATTAGTATGCGCTTTTCGCAATACCCTGGCCGACAGATCACTTTACAAAAGAGCCGAGATAAAAAATCCTCGGCGTCGCCGAGGATTTTTTGCCGGGCTGGATTGTCTGCTGAAGAATCGTTATGCGGTGCGGTTCTCCATCAGACGAGTAAATGCGTGAAAGAGGTAGGTAGCATCGTGGGGGCCGGGGCCGGCTTCGGGGTGATACTGCACGCTGAAGCAGCCCAATTCCTCATTCGTAAAGCCTTCAACCGTCTGATCGTTCAGGTTGATGTGCGTGATCACATTCCCGGCCGGCAGGCTGTCGGGATCGACGGCGAAGCCATGATTCTGCGACGTAATCTCGACTTTGCCGCTGGGGATGTGGCGCACCGGGTGGTTCGCGCCGTGATGACCGAACGGTAATTTGAAGGTCTTCCCGCCGAGTGCCAATCCCATGAGCTGGTGGCCGAGACAGATCCCGAACACCGGCACACGCCCGATCAAGCCTTGCAGAGTTTTAACGGCGTAGGTCGCGGCGGCGGGATCACCGGGACCGTTCGAGATAAACACACCGTCGGGATTGAGCGCGAGCGCATCTTCGACGGCGGTGCCGGCCGGCAGCACCGTGATTCGGCAGCCATGATCGGCCAGGCGGCGCAAAATCGTCCGCTTCAACCCAAAATCGTAGGCAACCACATGGAATCGCGCCGGCTGCGGGCCGTTCGGATAGATCGGCGAAAACGGCGTCGAGCCGGCCGTCCAATTGTATGGTTCGGCACAACTCACGGCTTGCGTCAGGTCGAGCCCTTCCATAGGCGGGGCGGAACGGGCCTTTGCCGCCAGGGCCTCAACCGGCTCGCCGGTGGTCGCGATAATCCCGCGCATTGCGCCGGCAGTACGGATATGGCGCGTCAGAGCGCGCGTATCGACATCGCTGATTGCGACGATCTGGTGTTCACGCAGCAGTTGGGCGAGACTGCCGCGGGCGCGCCAGGAACTGTAATCTTCGCTGTAGGCGCGGACAATAAAACCGGCCACCTGTGGGGCCAGTGATTCGGGATCGAACTCATTGACGCCGGTATTACCGATATGCGGCGCAGTCATTGTCACCAATTGGCCGCTGTAGGAAGGATCGGTCAAAATCTCCTGGTAGCCGGTCATCCCGGTATGAAACACAACCTCACCGACCCGCTCGCCGGCCGCGCCGAACGACCGGCCGGGAAAGGCCCGGCCATCCTCTAGTACGAGCACTGCATCCATAGCTTCTCTTTGTCGGAATGTGGCGATGCGTGTTGACGACTATGCCGCCAACACGCATCACCTTCATCGGCCATTCTGTTTTTCCAATAGCTGCGATATTGTATCATACTGCGAGCGGCGTGGAGTGTAGGGCGTAAGGCGCAGTGGAATGCGGATTCTTCAGGTTTACAAAGATTATTATCCGGTGTTGGGCGGAATCGAGAACCATGTGCGGCTGTTGGCCGAAGGCATGGCCGCCCGCGGCCACCAGATCGCGGTGCTGACGACTGCCCGCGGATCACGAACCATCCGTTCCGAACTCGGCGGTGTGCCGATCACCGCTGTCGGCCGGCTCGGCACATTCGCCTCGGCGCCCCTTAGCCCGCTGCTGCCATTGGCCCTCGCCGCCGCCAAAGCCGATCTCATCCATCTCCATCTACCCGACCCGACCGGCGATCTGGCGGTGCAACTGGCGGCGTCGCGCATACCGCTGGTGGTCACGTATCATAGCGATATTGTGCGCCAGCGGCGAGCATTGATGCTCTACGGCCCGCAGTTGCGCCGTACCTTGCGTCGCGCACGCCGGGTGATCGCAACGAGCCCGAACTATGTGCGGAGTTCGCCGTTTCTGGCGCCGCTGGCCGAACGCTGCCGGGTGGCGCCGTTGGGCATCGACCTGGCGCCGTTTATGCAGGCGCCGCCCGACGAGGTTGCGGCGATCCGGGCGCGTTTTCCCGGCCCGCTGGTACTCTTTGTCGGCATGCTGCGCTACTACAAAGGCGCCGACCGCTTGATTCGGGCGATGGCTGCGTTGCCCGACGCCCGCTTGCTGCTGATCGGGCGCGAGGCAACGGTTCGCAGCGGCGATCTGCAACAGCTTGCCGCCGGGCTCGGCATCGCCGATCGCGTGCATCTGCTCGGCGTGCAAGAATCGTTGCCGGCCTACTTTCACGCCGCCGATGTATTCGTGTTACCGTCGGTCGAACGTAGCGAAGGCTTCGGCATTGTCCAGATTGAAGCTCAGGCTGCCGGCTTGCCGATTGTCGCCACCGAACTCGGCACCGGTACAAGCTACGTGACCATCCATGGCGAAACCGGAATTATCGTCCCGCCCGACAATCCGCCGGCATTGGCACGCGCCATTCGGGTGTTGTTGGAGAATCCGGCCCTTGCCCGTAGCTACGGCGAATCCGGCCGGCGCCGCGCTCAACGCGAATTCAGCGTCGAACGCATGCTCGATCGGATTGAAGCGATTTATCGTGAGGCCCAGAGCGCGATCGGATGACCATGGGGCACGGTGATGGAAACGTTTCCGATGGCCAGCATAAACTCAATACCTGCGTGGTCTTTGTGGTTCAGCCGGTCCGGCCCTGTATTCTGTAGCCTATCAAGGAGCGACCATGTCCGAACTGATCGAACGCCTGAGGGCGAATCTGCGTGCGGCCGGCATCCCGGCGATCGACGACGACTTTGCCGGGATTGTGGAGATGGGTTTTCTCAGCCGGGTGGCGGATTTTGCCCGGATCGTCGATGCTGCGCCTGCCGACACGCTTCCCGATTATCTCGATGCGGGCAATCTTCCTGCGCCCACCCTGGCGACCGCTCCGGCCGGTCCGCCTGCCGCTGCGCCCGAAGACACGATCGCCGGGATTGCTGTGCAGATCCGCAGCCGTGCGGTCTCGCCGGTTGAACTGACCGCCCAGGCGCTTGCGCAGATCGCGGCTCGCGACGGCGAGTTGAATGCGTTTCAGGTGGTGCTTGCCGACGCGGCTCGGGCGGAAGCGCAGGCGGCCGAAAAAGCGCTTGCCGCCGGGACGTATCATGGGCCGTTGCACGGGGTTCCGTTGGCGGTGAAAGATCTTCTCGATCTAGCTGGAACGCGCACCAGGGCCGGCTCCTCGTTTCATGGGCCGCTGAACGCAAGCCAGGATGCGACCGCAGTGGCGAAATTGCGCACCGCAGGTGCGGTGATCGTCGGCAAAACACGCCTTTCCGAGTTCGCCTACTCGCCGGGATCGAACAACGCCCATTATGGCGCCACCGCCAATCCCCACGATCTCAGCCGCGACACCGGCGGCTCCAGTAGCGGCTCGGCTGCCGCCACCGCCGCCGGGATGGCCTTCGCGGCTCTTGGCACCGACACCGGGTGCTCGATCCGCATCCCGGCCGCCTTCTGTGGTCTTGTCGGCTTAAAGCCAACCTGGGGTCGCACCAGCCTGGCCGGCGGGGTGACACTTTCGTGGTCGCTCGATCATCTCGGCCCGATTGCGCGCAGTGTCGCCGATGCGGCGTTGCTGCTGGAAGTGCTGGCCGGCCCCGATCTGCGGGATGGCCGGACATTGCGCCCTGCACCCGCATTTATCGCCGGTGATCTGACGGCGGGCGTGCAGGGATTGCGGATCGCGATCATCAGTGCCGACGGCAGTGGTGCGCCGCTGGCCGCAGAAGCGCAACGTGCGGCGGTGGGCAAGGCCGCAGCGGCCTTACAGTCTGCCGGGGCCGAGGTAAGCGAGTTGGAGATTCCCGAACTGGATCAGTTACGCGTGCTCGGCAGCGCGATCCTCGGCATGGAAGCGGCGGCTTTTCACTTGCCGACCTTGCGCACCCGATTGGACGATTACGGCTCGTTTATGCGGCGCCGGGTTCTGGCGAACTTTGTCTATCAGCCGGTCGATTTCATCCGCGCCCAGCAGGCACGGGCGGTGCTGCGCCGGCGTATGCTTGAGCGTTGCGCCGGGATCGATCTGTTGATCGGCCCGATCCATCCCGGCCCGGTGCCGGCACGCGGCGTACCGGCCAATAATGGGCTTGCCATCCCCTTTAACAACCTCGGCTGGCCGGCGCTTACGATGCCTGCCGTGAAGGGCGAGGATGGTTTGCCGATCGCGGTGCAGATCGCCGGCAAGCCGTGGCAAGAGCAGACCGTTCTGCGGGCTGCCTATGTCGTTGAGCAGGCGTTGGGCCGCATGCCGTTGGTGTGATGCGGCGCCACGGTTAGGCTAGCGTACGCCCAGATTGATCGTCCAATAATACCCATAGCCTTCAGCCTGCCGCACAAAGCCGACACCGATCTCGCGGAAATTGGGATCGAGGATGTTGGCGCGGTGCGGCGGGCTGTGCATCCAGAAATGCATTGCCTCGGCGGCGCTTGTCTGCCCGACGGCGATATTCTCACCGCAACGAGCCCAGTTATAGCCGGCGGCACGCATGCGCTCCGGCGGCCCACTGCCGTCGATCCCGGCGTGGCTGATCAACCCGGAAGCCGCCATACTCGCGCTGTGGTTCTGCGCCGCGATCATCAACTCCAACGCCACATCCAGCGGCGCCAGCCCGGCATTCACGCGCTCCTGATTCACCAGTGCGATGATCTCGCGTACCTCGGACGGCCATGCCCGAGCCGGTTCACTCGGCGGAGTTGCCTGGTAACGCTCGCGACCGAGCAAGCCCAGCATCACCTGATCGCTGCCATGGATCTGCTCGAAGCGGGCCCGTTCGGTGTATTGCACATCGATCAGCCGGCCGTCGGGGCGGGATTGCGTGGTTCGGGGCGTAATCGGGTAGCCGAAAATCTCCAGCCCGCCGTGTTCCTGCCAGAATGCGGCGAAACTCCCACAGAGCATATGCCCGGTGGCGGCGAATGCGGTACAGCCGGCGGGTGCTTCCAGCGGCGTGCCATGACTCCAGTTCGGGTTGAGTTCGGCGCCGAGCCTGCCGATCCGCACCTGTTGCGGCGCATCGGGATGCCGTTCCAGCCGCACTCGTTCAAAGTATTGCACCTGATACGGCTGGCCGTTTTCGGGCTGGATCTCCTCGATCAACGGCGAGATCGGGTAGCCGAAGATCAGCACGTCGCCTTGACTCCAGAAATGCAAAAACGGCTCTTGAACGACATAATCGGTGGGGAGAAACAGGCGGCCACCCTGATCGGCGGCAGCCGGACGCGCGATCAACATGCCGATCACCACAACCAGGATCAACCCGAGCATGAGAGAACGCTGTAGCATGACGGCTCCGATTAGTTAAAAAAAAGTTAAAACGCGGAGCTATCATAGCCGAAAAGCGCTGCTTGCTGCATTACGGGATGCTGACGGAAGCGCTAACAAGCGCTTGTGCGAACTTGTTATAATTGGCGCGAACAGAGCCTGCTCAATCGAAATGGAGTCACCGGTGGCGATCGTCGTAGTTGGCGGGGGAGCGATCGGATTGTTGGTGGCCGGAAAGTTGGCGCAGGCCGGCGCTGTGCCGGGTGCCCTGTTGGGTCGGCCGAGCACCGTCGCCGCCTTGACGGCGCAACCGCTCACGATCAGCGACAGCGGCGCGAGCGATCAGATCGCCGGGATGCAGGTGTTCGGCGCGCCTGAGGATCTGCCGGTGCCGTTCCAACAGCCGGATCTGGCAATTGTGTGTGTAAAGGGTTATGACACGCCGGGAGTGATTAAGACCTTGCAGATTCTGACGCCGAAGCAGATTTTGACGTTACAAAACGGCATCGGTAACGAAGAACGTCTGATCGCCGCATTTGGGGCTGGGCAGGTACTTGCCGGCGCGATCACGACCTCGGTCGATTTCCGCAGCGCAAGCGATATTCTCGTCACCAAAGAGGGAGGGATCGGCGTCGCGCCGTGTGTTCCCGGCGGCGACACCGATTTTGCGGTAGATGCCTTAACCCAGGCGGGATTTCTGGTTGAGCGCTACCGTGACTACCGCGCGCTGAAGTGGTCGAAGGCATTGCTGAATATGTTGGGGAATGCCAGCGCGGCCATCCTCGACATGCCGGTGCCGCAGATCTATGCCGACAACCGGCTCGCCGATATGGAGATCCGCGCAGTACGTGAGGCGTTGGCGGTGATGCGTAGAATCGGCATCAAGCCCTTTAATCTGCCGGGTTATCCGGCGGGAACATTGGCCGCCGCCGCGCGATTTATCCCGAACTTCGTATTGCGGCCGCTGCTGCGTCGCATGGTCGGCGGTGGGCGTGGCGGCAAAGACCCCTCGCTGCTGCGCGATCTGCGTGCCCGGCGCAAGCGCTCCGAGGGCGAATTTCTGTATGGCGCGATTGCCGCCGCCGCTGCCGAACATGGCGTACCTGCGCCGGTAAACGCCGCGCTCTGGCGTGTGCTCAGCGCCATCGTGGACGGCAACCTGGCCTGGGAGACCTATCGCGGCAAACCGGAGCGGCTCCTAGCCGAGATCTAAAGGGCTTGCGGCAGGGCAAAAAGAGCGTTTACCGCGCCGCCGCAGGCGGATCAAACATGCGCATCCGCGACACCAACTCGCTGAGCAGCAGGGCCGTTGCGCCCCAGACTTTGCGTTCTTCCAGCCAGAAGAACGGCACGCGCATCTTTAGCCCCTGGCGCTCCCAAATCTCCTCGCGGATCGTCTCCGGATCGAACAGTTGGCGCAACGGCACCACAAAGGCCGCCTCAACCTCATGCGGGTCCGGTTTAAAGTGCGGCGTCACGCTGCTCAATCCCACCACCGGCGTAAGCCGGTTATTGCTCGGCGGAATATAAAAACTCGTCATGTGGCCCAACACTTCGACCGTCGAGCGATCGATCCCCAACTCCTCCTCAGCCTCACGCAAGGCCGTCGCTGCGGGATCATGATCATCGGGATCGGCGCCACCGCCCGGCAGCGATACTTCGCCACGATGGGTTGTGAGCCGGCTGGAACGCACCGTGAGCGGCAGCCAGAGCTCGCCTGAGGCCGGGAAGAGCAACAGCAGCACCGCCGACTCACGCGGGGTGACGCCGGGGGGCGGATTGAGCGGGCGTACCGTCCGGCCATCCAGATCGCGCACCATCAGCAGATCGGCCGGGTTGGGTGTCGGTTCACTCATCGCCCGGCGTAGTGTGGCGATCTGATGACTGAGCAAAGCAGCGTTGTGCATCATCCAAACTTCTATCAGCAAACAGCGGCGCGATCGTTTCAGGGATGTGCGGCCACGGTGGTAATGCGCCGCCCCAAACGGCGAATCGGCACCTCGAACCAGCGATACACCATCCAGGACAAAGCGATCGAAACCGCGACCCAGAGCACGATATTGAGGAGCGGAATGCTTGTGTCGATAACCGCAATCACCAATAAGTGCAACAAATACAGCGGATAGCTAATCAGCCCCAGCCAGACCATAATGCGGGGACTCCATTGCATCCGCATGAGTAGCAAGAATAACACAATCGCCAGGCAACTGGCTATGGTCACACCGGGCGGCAATGGTATGATAACAAACAGCAAACCACATGCTGCGCCAATCGTGCAACCGAAACAACCCACCGTTGGTACTTCTCGTTGGTGCGCCGATTAGCTGCGCCGGGCCTCAAAACGGAAGCTCATCGTGCCGATTGTGATCAGGTCGCCGGGTTGCAGTTTCGTGGGGCGGCGCAGTTTTCGGCGATTGAGTTGCGTTCCGAAACTGCTGCCGAGATCCTCCAGCCAGATCGTATCACCGCGATGGATGATGCGCGCATGGCGGCGCGAGACCTCGGAGTCGTCGCTGAACCGGAGCGTGCATTCTTCAGCCCGCCCGATCAGAATGATCTCATCGCGCAGCAGAAACAGTCTATCATCATCCAGCCGCCGCAAGCGCCCCCAGACCGGCAACGCACTTGCGCCCGCCACGGTATCACCGAGCCGGGTTACCTCGGGCGCGCTCGGCGCAGCGGCCGGCGGTTCCTGGAGCGATTCGCGCCGCCGTTGTCGCATCAGCGCCAGCAATCCAAGTAGTGCGACAAGGCTCAGGCCCAAACCCCAGGCGGTCGGCACAAGCCAATCGGCGGGCGCCGGGCGCGGCATTCCCGTCAGGCTGGCGCAGGCATCGATGCGCCCGGCGCCAAGCAAGCGTAGCCGCCGGTAGTAGCTCGGCAAGCCGTCGTAAATATCGGCACTGCCGGTAATAATCGCCTCGCTCACCTCGGCCGGCGTCAGATCGGGGTTCTGCGCAATCAGTAATGCGGCCAGCGCCGACACAAACGGCGCCGCCTGCGAAGTGCCGCTCATGGTATCGTACAGCGGCGCGAAGCGCTCCTCAAGCGGCAGTTCCGGCCCGGTCAGATAAACCTCGTAGGTCGGCATGGTCGAGAGAATGCGCTCGCCGGGAGCGCTGACATCGACCCACGGCCCCGAGTTTGAGAAGCGCGCCCGCTGATTATCGCGGGTGGTTGCCGCCACTACCAGCACCGCCTCGTTATCGCCGATAATCGCATTCGGCAGCGGCAAGAAATCATTCCCGGCCGCCACCACCACCACCACGCCGGCCGCGATCGCTCTGGCGATCGACCGGCTTATCAGCGGCGACGATTCGGGCGTGGCCAGCAACAGGGTCGAGCCGATACTAAGGTTGATCACCCGGGCGCCGCGCTCAACGGCAAAATCAATTCCGGCGGCGATGCTGCGATCACTGCCGGCGCCTTCCGGGCCAACCACCCGTACCGGCAAAATCTGCGCGATCGGCGCAAGCCCCGCGCCGCCCTCGCCGTTATTCAGTTGCGCTGCGATGATCCCGGCTACATGGGTGCCGTGGCCGTTCTCATCGCGCGGATCGGCATCGTCGTCCACAAAATCGTAGCCGTCGTCGCGCACACGCCCAACCAGATCGGGATGACCGGCATCGACGCCACTATCGACAATGGCCACGATCACATTCTGGCGCGGCGGCAGCGCCATCCAGACACATGGCGCACCAATCTGCGCCAGCGCCCACTGATCGCCATACAATGGATCATTCGACGGCGCGCCCTCCTGGGCAATTGCCGGCGGTGCAAGCAACCCGATTAAACCCACCAGCACCATGATCATGATCGCGCTTTTGGTTCCGCCAAAAACCCGATCACGACCGCATTGTGCATTTCGCATGGTTCCTACGCCGGCCCGCCGAAGCGCAGCTCATGGCCGCCCGGAACCTGCACGGCGAACTCGCGCATTCCCCACGGCATGGTCTTCGGCTCCTGCACGATCTCCACTCCAGCCTCACGGTATCCGGCATAGATCTGATCGAGACGCGAATCGGTGAATAGATACAGATACGCCGCCGGCTTGCGTTCGCCGTCGGGATCGCCTTGTGAGAGCTGGATCGTGATCCCGCCGCCCGACCAGGGACTCGACGAGACCGCTGCATGAACTGGCGGTTCGCCATAGCGAAAGACTTCGTGAAAGCCCATGCGGGCGCAGAAGTAGTCCAGCGCGGCAAGCAAGTCGGGCACCAGCAAGACCGGCTCCAACCGGAAAAAGAACGGCCCACCCGACAGCGGCGCCTGCAATGTTGCATCCCACTCGTCGGCCCACAGCCCGAACACCTGCATGGTATGGGCCTCGCTTCGATGCGGGTAGCGCTGTTGGATACTGCCGCGCACCTGAAAGCCGAGTTTCTCGGCCACCCGCTGCGAACGCGTATTCTGCGTGTCGATCCACAGCTCAATCTGCTGCATACCGAGTTGGCGAAATCCATAGTCCAGGGCCGGGCGTACTGCTTCGACCATGAACCCCCGGCCCCAGTATTCCCGGCTCAGAATGTAGCCAAAGCCGGGCACCCGCGTCTGGCCCAGGTAATTCATCTGCCCGATCAAGCGCTCGTCGTCGCGCCGGCAGATCGCCCAGTGGATCGCGCCGGAACATGCCAGATCCGCCACAAGCATGCGCTCGGTGTCGATAACATCGTTATGCACAACATCGGGCATAAAGCGCATCGCCTCAGGATCGCTGTAGATTGCAAACAATTCCGGCGCATCACGAACGCGCAAGGGCCGCGCAATCAACCGATCGGTAGTAAATGTCGGTGTCTTGTCTGTCATCACTCCGTCTTCGCTAGCCATTGGAATGGCCCGGCCGCGCATCCTGATGTTGCCCGGCTGTCTCCTGGCTCTTACAGATCCGGCAGCAGGAGCTGGCGCAAGTACCATTTATCGCCGACCCGCACGACTTCAAGCCGCAGATCGACCGGGCGCTCGCCGCTATTGCCGCTCGCCGCCAGCACATACCGAACCGTGCCGGTGAGTTGCACCACGGCAACCGTGCCGTCGTTCGAGAGTACCCTGTAGTTCGGTTGCGCGATTGTGATGCTATCGAGATAGGCCAGATATGCCCGCAGTTCAGGGCCGATCTCCGCGCGCCAATCGCTTGGTTCAAGGCCCGCGATAATCGCGCCGACGTTGCGGGCCTCGATTGCGGCCACAAAAGCCTGTACCGCCCGCAATGGTCCATTGTTGTCGGCAGGCGCACAACCAACCAGAAAGCCAAGGAGCAGCAGCAGCGCAAGCGCGCGAATCATGGCTTGAGTGATACTTCGCGCTCACTGCGCGGCAACTGATAAATCCCGGCCGAACGACGGGGAAAACTGTGTTCCGAAACCGGCACAAAGCGCCCGGCTTCCTCGAAATACAGTAAATGGCTTACGCGAATCACCCGCTCGTCGATCTCGATCAGATTGCACGAATTCTTGCCGTGTTCGCGGCCATACCCGCGGCGCGAGGTTGTCGTACCGCACTGGCAGACAATCGTACCCTGACGCAAATCGCGTGCCACATCAAGCGTATTCCCCACATACGACACATGGATGTGGCCGCAGAGCAACAATTCGGCGTCGATCTCATCCAACAACTGTATCGCCTTGTCTGGATTAACCAGCGCCCGGTTCTTGTGCATGCCGGGCGGATTGACCACCGGGTGATGCCAGACGACGACTTTGCAAATATCATTCGAATATGTGCCCATAATCCGGCGCAAGTTCGCCGCCTGCCGATCGCTGAGTTTCCCGCCGTCCAGGGTTAAGCCATGGGCGGTTACCGCGCCGACCACCACCAGGCCGGGCAGTTCGAACACCGGGTTTAGTTCGCGGCTGATATAGCGCCGATAGCGCCCGAGCGGATTCAGGAGCCGCAGATGGACATTGAATAAAGGGACATCGTGGTTGCCGGGAACCACCAGTTGCGGTTGCGGCAAGGCCGCCCGCAGAGCCTGGGCCGCAGTCCATTGATCAACAAAATCGGCCCGCTGCACAAAATCACCGGAGATCACCAGCAGATCGGGCTTGATCTCGTGCGCCTGCTTGATCAGCGCATCGGCGATAGGCGTGCGAAACGGCGGGCCGGCATGTAAGTCGGAGATCTGGAGCAATCGGTAGGTCACGAAACTACTCCTCAACGGCAGATACGTCGGGCGATGCGGCATCCTGAGCGCGTTCCCGCACCATCCCGACCAGTGCCCGGCCAACCAGAATCGCCTCGACGGCCAACACCGCAATAAAGCCGTATTTCAGCACCGTAACCAGGATTTCCACCGCATCCTCCTTCGCTTTAACGAATTCTCGGGTATTGTAGCATGGGCCATCATACTTGTTTGGGGCGCCTTCTGCCCGGCTGTATCCTGCATCCTTTATTCTGGCTTTGCAAACACTCCTCTTATATACATGTCCGGAATCCGCAAACCCCTTGTGATATACTACTTTCAGCATCGACACGGCACGTTTTTTGGCCTTTTTAGCTCCAATCCGCCCGCTTCCGAAAGCTTGCCGACAATGGAACCCAGCGCCGCAATGCAGTAGCGAGCGGCACCATAATGAGGAATCACAATGAGACTTGAGCGCTTTACTGAAAAGGCGCAGGATGCATTCCAGGCCGCGCAAGAGATTATGCAGGAGCAGCATCATACGCAACTCGATGTTGAACACGTTTTTCTGGCGATGCTGCGTCAGCGTGATGGTCTGGCTACCCGCGCCCTTGAGCGCCTGCACGTAGATCCTGAGCTTGTCGCCGGGCGCGTCGAGCGCGAACTTGAAAAATCCCCGAAAGTGTATGGTCAGTATGGCTTCGGTAATCAGGTATATGTCACGCCACGGACGCAGCGCCTGATGAAACGGGCCGAGGAAGAGGCGAACGGCCGCGGCGATCAATATGTCGGCATCGATCATCTGTTGATTGCCATGAGCAGCGAGCGCGAAGGCGCTTCCGCCCGTATCCTGAGTAGTTTTTCGATCGATCAGGCCCGCCTTGCGCAGGTGCTGCTGGAGATTCGTGGCTCGCAACGCTCCGATGACCCCGGCGCCGAGAGTCGCTACGAGATTCTTGAGAAGTACAGCACCGATCTGACCCAACTCGCCAAAGATGGTCAGCTCGATCCGGTGATCGGCCGCGAGCCTGAGATCACGCGGGTGATCCGGATTCTTTCGCGCCGTACCAAGAATAATCCGGTTCTCGTCGGTGAAACCGGTGTCGGCAAAACGGCGATCGCCGAGGGCCTGGCCCAGCGGATCGCCCAGGGCGATGTGCCGCCGACTCTGCGTGATCGTCGCTTGCTGGCGCTCGATCTGGCCGGGATGGTCGCCGGTTCGAAGTTTCGCGGCGAGTTTGAAGAGCGCCTGAAGGCGGTGATGGAGGAGGTGCGCAGCGCCAAGGGTAAGGTGGTGCTGTTTATCGATGAGTTGCATACGGTGGTTGGCGCAGGCGCCGCCGCCGGCAGCATCGATGCCTCCAATATGCTCAAGCCGTCCCTTTCGCGCGGCGAAATTCAGGTTGTCGGCGCCACGACGATCGATGAGTATCGTAAGCATATCGAGAAGGATGCCGCCCTCGAACGGCGTTTCAGCCCGGTTTTTGTCGAGGAGCCTGATATCGAGACAACGGTTGAGATGTTGCGTGGCCTGCGCAAGCGCTACGAGGAGCATCACCAGCTCACGATCAGCGATGAGGCGATCACGGCTGCCGCGAATCTTTCCAGCCGTTATATCAGTGATCGCTTTCTGCCCGATAAGGCGATCGATTTGATCGATGAGGCCAGTGCTAAACTGCGCATCGATATCTTCGCGATGCCGCCCGCACTCAAAGAGAAGGAAAATGAGTTGCGGCAGCTTCAGGCCGAAGAGGAAGATGCCGGCGCTCGGCGCGATTATGAGCGCGCGGCGACCCTGCGCGCGCGCTATCTGGCTCTGAGCCAGGAGTTCGAGCAGGAGCGCGCTGTCTGGCTGAAGGAAGCCAATATCGACGAGATTGTCGATGATGAGGATGTCGCCCAGATTGTTAGTAGTTGGACGGGTGTGCCGGTGAGCCGTATGCTTGAGACGGAGCGCGAGAAGCTGGTGCATATGGAGGATCGGCTCCACGATCGGGTGATCGGCCAGCACGAGGCGATCGTCGCGATCTCCGATGCTATCCGCCGTGCGCGTTCCGGTCTGCGCGATCCGCGCCGTCCGATCGGCAGCTTTATCTTCGTCGGTCCCACCGGCGTCGGGAAGACCGAGCTCGCCAAAGCCCTGGCTGAGTTCCTCTTCGACAGCGAAGAGGCGATGACCCGTGTCGATATGAGCGAGTTCCAGGAGCGCCACACCGTCAGCCGCTTGATCGGCGCGCCTCCCGGCTATGTCGGCTATGATGAGGGCGGTCACTTGACCGAGAACATCCGCCGCCGGCCGTATCAGGTGGTGCTGTTCGACGAGATCGAGAAGGCGCATCCCGATGTGTTCAATGCGCTGTTGCAGGTACTCGACGATGGGCGGCTCACCGATGGCCAGGGTCGTACGGTTGATTTCCGTAACACCGTGATCATCATGACCAGCAACGCCGGCACCGAGCACTTGCAGGGCGGTGGGATCGGCTTCTCGGCCGGCGCCCGCGGCGTGAAGACGATCGATCTCAAGGAGGCCCGCAAAAAGGTTGATGATGCGCTCAAGCAGGCCTTTCGGCCCGAGTTCCTGAACCGGATCGATGAGATTATCCTCTTCCATCCGCTTACCCTGGAGGATCTGACCCAGATCATCGATCTGCAGGTTGGTGAACTGGTGAGTCGTCTGCGCGACCAGCGGATCACGCTGACGCTGACCCAGAGCGCCAAGGAGTTCCTGGTAAGCGAGGGCTACAATCCGGTTTATGGCGCCCGCCCGCTGCGCCGCACGGTTCAGCGCCTGCTGGAAACGCCGATCTCGCGTGAGTTGCTGCGCGGTACTTTCTCGCCGGACGACACGATCCAGGTTGATCTGGAGAACGGTCAGTTGGTGTTCCATCGCGGCGGATTGCTCGCTATGGAAAGCAAACGCCCGGCTGAACCACTCGGCGCCTGACGATTACCCACGGTTCTACAGCGCAACCCCCTTCTCGCATTGTGTGGGAAGGGGGTTTGTTCTATCAAATTGGTGAAGCCGAACCGATAGCAGCGACCATTGTTGGTTAAAATGAAGTTATTGTTATTCAGCTGACAGCTCAAATATCCGAGAGCGTAATAAACCCGTGCTACGATGACATCAATCGCCAAACGAGGAGGCGATCTTATGAGCGAAGCTGAGGGCGACGTGACGAGCAGCGTTACACTTTCCAACCAACTCACATCACTTCAACATCAGGCTGCCCGCTTGCGAGAGGCGCTGATCGGTTGCGGGCCGTTTTTTGCAGCCGCCCGCCATGCAGATCCGCTGCCTGCCTTGCGCGATCTTGCCGCTGATTGGTTACGGGCCGAGGAGCTTGATATTCATATTCCTGCCGGCACCGGAAGCCTTCAGAGCGATGAACCGACCTGCATCGCCGGGCCGGTGATCATTGGCCGCCGGGTATTCGGGCGTATCGAGGCCCGCCGCAGCCGGCCGTTTACCGATGAAGATCGGGCCTTGCTGACGGCGCTCGGCCAGATTATCGGCGCAGTGCTTGATCGCTCTTCGCTGCAAAGCCAACTCGATCAATATACCAGTCAGGTGCAGGCAAACGCCGATACGCTTGAACTGTTGCTTACGTTCGGGCGCCTGGTGGTAAGTGCCACCGCCAACCCGAATCAGTTGGCGTTGCAACTGGCAACCCAGGTGCCGAGTATGGTCGGCGGTGAGCGGGCTTCACTTTTGTTGCTGCCGCCCGATTCGCCCGATTCGCCGGTTCTGGCGCTCAGTAACGGCTCATTCTCCACTCCTGAACGCGCCCGCGATGTGCGCGAAAATGGCCTTGCCGGGCTGGTGTTGCGCGATCGTGCGTCGATGATTATCGACGAGACCGATACCGACCGGCGCTGGCTGGCACTCAAGATGCGCGAAAGCAATTCGCCAACCCGTTGTGCCATGGCGGTGCCGTTGATCTGGGCCGACCAGTTGCTCGGTGCGCTCACCGTTACCACCACCGAGACGCATTTGTTCGATACGCCGCAGTTGAATCTGCTTGAGTTGGTGGGCTATCACATCTCACTTGCGATCCACGCCGCTTATCTCGATAGCCGGCGTCAGGCCCTGAGCCGGATCGTCGCCGAGGCCGGCGAGCAGTTGGAAACAGCCCTGGCGGCGGCACGTCAGGCCGGCGATGCCGACGAGCGCGCTGCCGCACTCGATCAGATCGCCGCTGTCAGCACAGCATTGCGCCAGGCCGAACAGGCCCTCGCCACGCAGTAGCCGGCGGCATAACCCGGTAAGAAACTTGCTGAAGGCGGGTTATGACGGAATAATCGTCATAACCCGCCTTCAACATTTCCGTTGTACAATAGGGAAAGATGTTCTCGCGCTTTGCCGCGCCCCCAGCAATGGAGCTCTTTCTTATGAGCGATTTGCCCGCAACCTTTGCCTCGATCGATGAGTTGCAGGCCGCCCTGGCCGCACATGCCTATGTAGCCGACCGATCCCTCACCACGGCGATCTTTCTCGCCCTCAAGCTGAATAAGCCGCTCTTACTTGAAGGTGAGGCCGGTGTCGGGAAGACCGAGATCGCCAAGACCCTGGCGCGTATGCAGGATCGGCATCTTATTCGTTTGCAGTGCTACGAAGGCCTCGATGTTAATACGACGATCTACGAGTGGAACTACGCCCGCCAGATGTTGCAGATCCGCCTGATGGAGGCGCAAGGCATCGCCGGCGATGATGCGGTGCGCAATATCTTCGGCCCGGAATTTCTGATCAAGCGCCCACTGTTACAGGCGATCGAGGAGACCAATGTTCGCCCGCCGATTTTGTTGATCGACGAGATCGATCGCGCCGATGAGGAGTTTGAAGCCTTCTTGCTCGAATTACTCTCCGATTGGCAGATCTCGATTCCCGAGATTGGCACGGTGCGGGCTGCCGTTCCGCCGACGGTGATCATCACCTCGAACCGCACCCGCGAGATCCACGACGCGCTCAAGCGCCGCTGCCTGTTCTACTGGGTCGATTATCCGACCCTCGAAAAGGAGTTGCAGATCGTCCGTGCGCGCGTTCCCGAAGCCGAAGAGCGCCTGGCTCGCCAGGTTGTCGTGGTGGTGCAGGAGCTGCGGCGCATGGAACTCTACAAACTCCCCGGCGTCGCTGAAACCCTCGATTGGGTTACGGCGCTGGTGCAACTCGATGCCACCGAACTAACGCCGCTGCTGGTCGAAGATACGCTCGGCGCCATCCTGAAGTATCAAGATGATATTGCCCAGGTGCGCGGCAACACCACTCAGGAGTTGTTGAAGCGCGCGGCGGTGTGAGGTAGTTGTGGCCGAACCAGCAACCAATGTCGATGTCGCGGCGATCCTCGAACAGTTGCGGGCCGAAGTCCAGGCCCGCCACGCATCAGCCGGCCCCGGCGAAGGTACACCCGGCGAACAGGCTCTACGTCGGGCACTTGAAGAGATCGAGATTGCGCGGGTGGTCAGCGCGCACTGGCCCCTGGAAGGCCGCAATCTGTATGAGCAAGCCTGGGCCTTTGTCAATAAAGTGGTGCGCCGCTACCTGCGCTGGTATATCAACCCGATCGTCGAACAGCAAAACGCCTACAACGACGCCGGCGCCCGCGCCATCCGCCTGCTGATCGAAGAGAATGCCGCTCAGCGCCGCGAGATCGCCGCGCTGAAAGCCGCCCATGAAACCGGCGAATCCGATCAATGACCAGACGCATCCTGATCTGTGCCACCCAGGTGCCGTTTGTCCGCGGCGGCGCCGAATATCTGGTTGAGGGTTTGCGTGACGCATTGCGTGAACGCGGCCATCAGGTGGATGTTGTCGCTCTGCCCTTCCAATGGCACCCGGTTGCCCGCATCCCCGAAAGTGCGCTCGCCTGGCGCATGCTCGACATGAGCCAGATTAACGGCCAACCGATCGATCTGGTGATCGCCACGAAATTTCCTTCATATCTGGTGCGCCACCCACGGAAACTGGTCTGGCTGGTGCATCAACATCGTCAGGCTTATGATTGGTACGGAACGGAGTTGAGTGATTTCAGCGGTAGCCCGGCCGATCGCAGCGTTCGCGATCAGATTATGCGCATGGACGAGCGCGGCATGCACGAATGCCTGGCCCGCTACACAATCTCACAGAATGTCAGCAATCGGCTGAAACGCTTCAACGGGATCGACAGCATCCCGCTCTATCCGCCCAGTCGCTACGCCGATCAATTGCACGCCGGGCCGTACGGCGATTACATCCTCTCGTCGGCGCGCCTCGATCGCGCCAAGCGCCTCGATCTGTTGCTCGAAGCCATGGCGCGCACCCGGTTGCCGGTGCGGGTGATCTTTGCCGGCGCCGGCCCTGATCGCGAACGGCTCGAAGGACTCGCTGCCCGGCTTGGTCTTGCTGAACGGGCCTGCTTTCGCGGTTTTGTCCCCGACAACGAGTTGGTGCAACTGTATGGCGGGGCGCGGGCCGTTTATTATGCGCCGATCGACGAGGATTACGGCTTCGCCACGGTCGAAGCCTTTGGGGCGGCCAGGCCGATGATCACCACCGACGACTCCGGCGGTGTGCTGGAGTTCGTTCGCCACGAGCAAAACGGCTTGATCGTGCGACCCGACCCGGCCCAGATCGCACTTGCGCTCGATGCCCTGAGCGCCGACGCGGCCCTGGCCGAACGGCTCGGCCGCGCCGGCCAACCCCTGGTGCGTTCGATCAGTTGGGATCGCGTGACGACTGCGCTGCTTAGCCACTAAGAATTAGGTTATTGTTGCCGGCAAGCCGACAGCAGCAACAACCCATAGCTATGTTTTATCTCGAAACCGCACGCTTGCTGCTGGTACAAACCCCCTTTGAAGTCTTGGAAAACCGCCTGCAACAGGATTCCTTTGTTGCTGAGATTGCGCTGCCCACCGGCGCGATCACGGTTACGTTCCCGCCCGAATGGCCCGGCGATGCGTTAGTGCTTTTTCCGCTTATGATCGAGCAATATCGCAACGCGCCAGCCGATCTGGCCTGGGGCGGAACCTTGATCGATCGCAGCGAATTGGTGGCGGTCGGCCAGATCGGTTGTAAAGGGTTTCCGGAAAATGGCAGCATCGAGATCGGGTACAACGTCAATCCAGCCTATCATCGGCGCGGCTACGCAACCGAGATGGTTTCGGCCCTGGTAACGTGGTTGTTTCGGCAACCAATGGTCGATCGGGTAAGCGCCGAGTGTCGCGTCGATAACATCGGTTCAAGCCGTGTGCTCAAAAGAACCGGCTTTGTGCGCATCGGCGAGCGGTTCGATCTGGAAGACGGCGATCTGTACGTCTGGGAGCACAGGGGCTAATCATTGCGCAGCCGGATATATGCGTCCGGCTCCCAATCCCCTAACCCCCTTTTTCCTGTCGAAACGCCGCCAGATCCGCCTTCGCCTCTGCGCCCATCACCCGCAACTTCTCCATCCATTGATCGCGGTAGCCCCGTAATGTGTCGGCAACCACATGTGCGACCGCGTAGTTGCGGTACCATTTGCGGTCGGCCGGCACCAGATGCCAGGGTGCATGGCTGGTGCTGCACTTTGTCAACACATCTTCATAGGCGGCCATGTACTCGTCCCAATACGTTCGTTCGCGCCAATCGCCGGACGAAAGTTTCCAGGCTTTCTCCGTCTCCTCTTCGCGCTTCAGTAGTCGCTCCTCTTGCTCCTCTTTGCTGATGTGCAGGAAGAATTTCAGGATAATCGTGTTGTTCGCCGCCAGCAGGTGCTCGAAGTTGTTGATCATCGCGTAGCGCTCACCCCAGACTTCCGGCGGCACCAGGTTGTGAACGCGCACCACCAGCACGTCTTCGTAGTGTGAGCGATTGAAGATGCCGATTTTGCCTTTGGCCGGCGCCACCTTATGCACCCGCCAGAGAAAATCATGCGACAGTTCTTCGGGCGTCGGTACGCCGAAGCCATGCACATAGCTGCCTAATGGCGAGATCTGGCTGAACACCTTGCGCACCGTGCCGTCTTTGCCGCTGGTGTCCATGCCTTGCATAATCACCAGCAGGCTGTGCCTGGCCGCGCCGAAGAGCAGTTCCTGCAACTCGTCGATCTCAAGCGCCAGTTGTGCCAACCCGGTTTCGGCTTGCTCGCGCTCGATACCGGGATTGTAACGCGGGTCGTACTCCCGCAGATCGATCGTGCTGCCGGGTTCAATCTTGAAGGTCAATGGATCCATAGTGCCTCCTCATGTCACTGCAGAATGTCGAATGCAGAATGCAGAATTACGATCATGCGTTCCAGTGTCGTAATGTTGCCTCACTATTCAAACTCGGTTGCTGGAAATCGCACTAAAAACCTGTCCAGTGGTTGCAAACAATGTCTGCAACCACTGGAATGATACCCTTTATTGCACGCTCAGGAAGGGCATGTAGAGCCTGATACTTGTACCTGGCCCCACGGTGGGCGTGGCGGTGGGCGTGGTAGTGGTGGTGGCGCTGGGTGTGGTAGTGGTGGTGGGTGTGGTGGTGGCGCTGGGTGTGATGGTCGGTGTTGCCGTCGGCGGTGGTGCTACATCACTGGCGACGTCGATCTCAAAGCCCACCAATGTCGCGAGATCGCCGGCCGGTGCGCCGTCCAGGGCGAAGTTCAGCACCAGGGTTTCGTTCGGCTCGATCACAAGATCCGCCGCTGTAGTGCTGAGGGTGAATGTCAGCCACGCGCCAACCGCTACGTTTTGCAAGGTGATCGGATCGCTCGCAACATGGCTGAGCGTGCCGTCCAGTCCGCGCACCTCCAGTTGCACCGTCGCGGCGCCGGCATAGCTGCCGTTACGCTCCACCACCAGCAATGCGGCCCGTTCGATTGTGCGTTGCCCGCTCACCGGCGTGAACAGGAAATAGATATTCTGATCGCGGAACGAGCGGAAGTTAAAGCTTGCCTGCGCCGAACGCCCGGCGGCATTGACTGCAAATGCCGGTTGGCCTTCGTCGGCATATCCGAGGATCGGCCGCCAACGCTCGGCGCCGAGTTGAACCGCCGCGTCGGCGCGTGTCAACGAACCGCCGATCCAGAGCCCGAAACTACAACTCAGCACAAACACCAGCGCCGGGTAGAGGTAGCTTCGTCGTTTCATGGTTGCCTCCTCCCGGCTTAATCCACCTCGATGTTGTAAACCAATTCCACGTCCAGGTCATCGACATTCTGAGCGCCGTCGAGGGTGATATGTACCACCAGGAATTCGCCCGGCTCAATCACCAGATCGGCAGTCGTCGCGCGTAATCCAAAATCGTTCCAGGCATTCACTGCCGCCGCCTCGACATCGATCCCGCCCGCCGTTGCTGTGTGTTGCACATTCCCGGCCAGATCCAGGATCTCAAGCGTCATCGTCGCATTGGCGCTATAACTGCCGCTGCGGTTGATGATCCGGTATTCCGCCGCCAGAATCGTCCGCTGCACACTTGATGCCGGGAAGATGAAGTAGTGGTCGTTTGTCTCACGGAACGAGCGCACTTTATGCGCGACATGCACATTGCGCCCCGTTGTTGTTGCATACGTCACCGCGCCTTCATTCGGGATGCCGGTGCGCCAGATCTCGCCGGGTTGTGTGCTTTGCGCCGCCACCGGCATCAGGCCGCTGTCACTCAGAATGGTCGCCGCCAGCAGCCCCAGGACAACACCTGCTATTGCCAGGATGAACAATCGTTTCATATCAATCCTCTCACTTACCGTTCGCTTAAATCTGGACAGGGTTTGGAGAATCTGGTAGGCTCGCGGTATGAACGCGCAACCTATCGTACACACGGAACGGGTCGATGACGTGCCGCTGCTGCTGGCCCACATGCACCGCCTGGGGCTGCCCACCATCCTGGACACCCACTTCCCGGCCCATGGCAACCACCAGGGCTTGAGCCTGGGCTGGATGGTGCTGGTCTGGTTGGCCCACATGCTCTCGCGTGCCGACCATCGGCTCAATCGCGTGCGCCCCTGGGCCGACCAACTCCAGACCACCCTGAACGCCGTCCTGCCCACCACGCTGCGGCCCACCGACCTGACCGACGACCGCCTGGCTGATGTCCTGCACACCCTCAGCGACCATGAAGCCTGGGCCGCCTGCGAAGGCGAGCTCAACCAGCACATCCTGCGCGTTTATGCCCTGAACCCGTCCACCGTGCGCGTGGATAGCACCACTGCCAGCGGGTATTGGGAGGTCACGGAGGACGGATTGTTCCAGTTTGGGCACAGCAAAGATCATCGCCCCGACCTGCCCCAGGTCAAGGTGATGCTGGCCACGCTCGATCCCCTGGGCATGCCCGTGGCCGTGGATGTCGTGCCGGGACAGCGCAGTGATGACCCGCTGTACCTGCCGATTATTGACCGCGTGCGCGCCAGCCTGGGCCGCACCGGGCTGCTCTACGTCGGCGACAGCAAGCTGGGACCCGTGGACACGCGGGCGCACATCCACCACGCGGGCGACGCCTATCTCTGCCCCTTGGGGAAGGTGCAATTGCCCGCCGCAGCAGTGGACGCCTTGATCACCCAGGCGCTGACGGCCGAATCGCTGCTCCGCATCAGCCGTCCGGACGCCGACGGGCAGCCCGTGCTGGACGCTGACGGCCAGCCGGTCATTCACGCCGAAGCCTGGGAGACCAACGTGGAACTGACCACCACCGTGGACGGGGAGGCGGTCACCTGGACGGAGCGCCGCATCGTGGTGCGCTCGCCCGCGCTGCAGACGCGGCAGCAGCAGGCGCTGGAGCGGCGACTGGCGGATGCCGAGGCCGACCTGGCCGACTTGCTCGTGGCTCGCCGGGGCAAGGTGCGTCCGACCACACCGGACGAAGCGGAGACCGCCATCACGGCGATTCTGGAGCGTCACGCCGTGGTCGGGTTGCTGGATGTGACCCTGACCGCGACGGCGCACACCCGAAGCATCCGGGCCTATCGTGGGCAACCGGCCCGCGAGGAGACGAGCTATACGCTGGACGTAACGCACACGCGGCGGGACGACGCCATCACCGCGGCCGTGGCCCGGTTGGGGTGGCGCGTCTACGCGACCAACCGGCCAGTGGCGGATTTGGATACCACGCAGGTGGTGCTGGCCTATCGCGACCAATACCTGGTGGAGCACCCGATGGGCCGCCTGAAAGGAGCGCCGTTGTCGCTCAGCCCGGTCTACTTGAGCCGCGATGACCATGTGACTGGGCTGATCCGGCTGCTGACCATCGCGGTGCGCGTGCTGAGCCTGCTGGAGTACGGCATCCGGCGCAGCCTGGCCGAAGCCCCGCAGGAGGAGCCGCTGCAGGGGCTGTATGCTGGCCAGTCCAATCGCAAGACGCGCCGCCCCACCGCCGAGCGCGTGCTGGAGGCATTCCGCAACCTGACGCTGACCGTGGTCGCGTTGCCGACCCAGGTCATCCGCCATCTGACCCCGCTGACGATCCTCCAACAACGCCTGCTGGCGCTGGCGGGCCTGGAGGATACCTGCTATCTGCGGCTGGTTGCGCATTCGTCCGAACCACCTCAGGAAATAAGCGAACGGTAAGTCTCAAGCTCAGGCTGGTGCCTTACTGCTCCATACCCGGCCTTTGTAATTCTGTATCTTTACTTTCCGGCCTGCAACTCAGCCAGCGCCTGCTCCAGGGCGGCCAGCCGGGCGGCGAGATCGGCGTTTTCTTGCTCCAATTGCGTGATCCGGGCATTACTCGCTTCGGCCCGCCGTTGCAACTCCTGGATCGCGGCCAGCGCCACGCCGTTCGCGTCGAGCGGCGCAATATGTCGCTCGTCGATACCCAATCCGAACGCGGCGTAGAAATCCTGCGCCACCGGCCCCATGTGCCGCACGGTCGCCGGGTCGTTCTTGTAGCGCCAGGTGCTAACCGGTGTCCGCATCAACGCTGCCAAGACGGACGCGCCGTCTACGGGCCGAAATGCCGTCTTCGCATTGCGGTCGGAATATTCGGTCAGGTTGCCTTCCACCAGAATGTTGCCGTTCACATGCAAGCGCTCCTGGGGATTGGCCATCCCGATCCCGACATTCCCGCTGGCTGCAATATCGAGCGAGCTATTCGGCGCGCGGCTCTGATCCGGAATGGCAACTGATCGCCATTGTTCACATCGCGCACAAAGAAGTTCTCCTCGTTGCCGCCCACATCCCAGACGTACGCGCCGAAGATGCTGCTGCCGTCCTGATCGAGCCGGATCGTCGGCGAATTTCCGGCCGCAATATGCAGTTCCCTGGCCGGATTAATAACCCCAAATCCTACCCGTGTTTCATCAAGCACCAGCCCGTTCGTCCGCGCTCCTGCTTCGACCCGAAATGGTATGCGCGCCCCGCTGCGATCTTCGATCGCTAAGTAATTGGCCCCACCGCTCGCGCTGTCGTTGGCGATAATTTGCCAATCGTTGCTTGGGAAGCTGCCGACACTCGTATCTTCAAAGGCGATCCGCGTGTTGTTCTCTTTCAGTCGTATGGTGTCGAAGCCGAAACCCTCATTGTTGATGCAATCCAAGCCCACACACAAACTGCCCTGGACGATCTGATCGTCCGGTGTAACGACATCGTCCGGCGCCGGTGCGGCACCACTGCCCGGCTTGCTTGCGCCGGGTGCCGGAGTTGTCTGTACCACTTCGAGTTGCGGCAAAAGGAATGCGCCGTTCTGCACTTGCAGCGTGCCGCTCGCGCTCCGGTTCAACGCCGGCAACTTGCCCTCGGCGATCAGCGCCTGTGTGATCGCCTCACGCTCGCCGGGGCGCACCGCATCCACCCGCTGTTGATCGGCTGCGCTTAACAACGGGCTGAGCCGTAGTTCGTAGCTGTAGCTGCCCGCGCCCACCGTTTGCTCGATCGTGAAACGAATGGCCTCGCCGGGGGCGAAGACAAATGAACGGAGTGTGCCGTCGGGATACTGCACACGCAAGCGGGCTGCGCCGTACGCAACCAACGGCGAAATGCGGATCTCCTGCGCAGTAACTTGTACAGTGGCGATCTGCTGGGTGTCGGCTTGGGTCGGGTTGGCTAGTGCCGGAGCCAGTGCAGCCGCCAACACAACCAATACCAAGGAAACAAGACGAATAACCGACATGTGTGTCCTCCTTCAGTGCTGAGCCCGGCTAGCATGATTTGCCGAACGGTCAACGAGAATACGGGCCGACAATGCGTATGGTGGCTGTGACACGATGATGCGCTTTGGCAATTCTGCAGGCGGTATTCAGCATGCAGAATGTGTGTTAGAACCATCTTGCCGGAATATTCGAGCTGGAATTGCGCGTTTGCGGCAGTACTACGTTGTCTTCCAGTTCAACAAACAGGATCGGTAAGTAGATGATCACCGGTTCATCATCGACAATCGTGAGCACAACCGTATTGGCTATACCAAGCGTCGCACCGCTCGGATCGCTGAGTGTCAGGATGATCGTCTCATCACGCTCGCTGCGCGCATCATCCAGAATCGGCACACTGAATGTTGCACTGAGCTGATTGGCCGGGATCGTCAATCTTCCCGCGACTCCACTATAGTCGCTGCCGGCCTGTGCGGTGCCGTCGCTGCTCGCATACCCGACCGACACATCGCTTGTCTCTCGCCGGTTCAGGCTCACAGTGATGGTTACGCTGCCGGCTGCTTCAGCGACGTTGTAGCTTGCGCTGTCGAATGCGATTGTCGGCACTTCCAGCACGGTCAGCGTCGCATTTGCCGGCCCACTTGCGCCGAATTGCGAACCCAGATTCGCGATATTGTTCAGTTCGCCGGCCGCAATCCCGCTGATCCTCGCGCTCACCGTACAACTACTGCCGGCTGTTACACTGCCGCCGTTGTAACTCAGGCTGCTTCCGCCGTTATCGGCGCCTAGTACGCCGCCGTTGCAGGTGGTGGCCGCATTCGCCGGGTTCGCCAGTTGCATCCCCGCCGGTAGGTTGTCGCTTAGCTCCAGCCCACCGACATCAAGGCTGCCGGCGTTATTGTCGATCGTCAGCGTAAGCGTTGTCACTGCGCCTTGCACAATCGTTGTCGCCGCAAAATTCTTGCTGAACGCCGGCGGTAACACGACGGTTACGCTGTCGGTCGCCGGTTCGCCGAACTGCTTGTCGTCGATGCGCAACCTGCTGCTGCTGCTGGGGTAACTTCCTGCCGCAGCATCCGGCGGAACGCGCACGGTAATGTTGAAACTGCAACTCCCGGCCCCCGTGATTGTTGCGCCGCTCAGGCTGATCGTGCTGGTGCCGCTGAGTTGCGAGCCGGCGCCGCAGACATCGTTTTGCGGCAAGCCTTCGGCAATCAGGCCGGTCAGCGCCGCATCCAGATCGTCGTTGAAGCTCAGCCCACTCACGCTTTCCGCAATGAGATTGTTCGTGATCGTATAGGTCAGGCTGGTGCTCAATCCCGGCCCGACCGGCCCGCCAAACGATTTCGTCAGGCCCAGATCGACAATCGTGAATGCGGCTGTGGCGCCGCTGATGCCCGCCGTGATCCCGTCCAGATCAGCGCTGATACTTCCGCTTGTGCTCGCAACAGTGCCTGCGGCTGCATCGGCGGGAATTTGCAAACTGAGGCTGAAACTACATGTGGCGCCGGCTGCCAGGTTGCCGCCGCTCAGGCTGATCGCGCCGCTGCCGCTAAGTTGCGAGCCGGTGCCGCAGACATCGTTTTGCGGCAACCCGATCGCTGTTAAACCGCTCAGCGCAGCATCGAGATTGTCGCTAAACCCGATGTTGCTCAGGCCGATGTTGCTCAGTTCATTCGTGATCGTATAAATGAGCGTCAGCGTATCGCCCGCTGCCACCAATGGTTCGCCGAATTGCTTGCTGAACCGCATCCCTTCAATCACATCCAGTACATCACCAAACGGCGCAAATGTCGTGGCGTTGCCGCCGAGATCGGCGCTGACGCCACTACTGAGCAAGGGGTACTGGCCCGATTCTACATCTTCAGGAAGCTGAATACTGAAGCTGAACGTACAACGTGCCCCCGCTGCAAGTGAACCGTCGCTGAACGTCACGATGCTTGTGCCGCTCAGGCTCGATCCACTGCCGCAGATATCGTTCTGCGGCGTGTTTACCGCCTGCATTTCACTCAAAGCGCTCCCGAGATCCAGGCTAAAGTCGATGTTGCTGATCGTGGCACTCGGATCAAAGTTCTCCAAAGTGACACTGATGGTTGTCGTTGTGCCGCGTAGAACCGGATCGTCGATCTGCAATTGCGTGCCCAATACCGACACAATCAGGCTGTCGCTTGCCGGCTGTGATGTCGTAGCCAGTTCGCCTACTTCGGCGTTCACGCTGCTGGAAGTGCTTACATAACTGCCCAGCGCTGCACCTGCCGGCACCTGCAACATCACCCTGAACGTACAGCTCTCATTCAGGCCCAGCGAGCCGCCGCTGAATGTCAGAAGATTGCTGCCGCTTAGTTGCGAGCCGGCGCCGCAAACATCACTTTGTGGTAACCCAACTGCGGTTAGACCATTCAATGCCGCATCCAGATCATCGCTGAAGCTGATATTGGTCGCTGATCCGGTCGCATCGTCCGGGCGCTGCAATCTATACTCCAGGGTCACGCTTCCGCCCGGCGGCACCGGATCATCAAGAAACCGTTTTGTAAGGATTGGTGCGGCGACGACGTTCAAAACCGCGCTCGCACTCTGGCTTGTATTGAGCGTTCCGTCGATGATTACGCTCACCGGGCCGCTGGTACTGATATAGGCATTATTTGCCGCAGCGGCATCAATAAGGAGATCGACACTGAATGTGCAAGCAGCGCCGGCCGCCAACTCGGCATCCGTCACCACAATCGAGCTAATGCCGGGGCTGGGCGTATCGCTCGCCTGCACCACAGTCGCATTTGGGCCACAAAAGCCGGTTGCCGGTAACGCAGTCACGGCAACCGGCAAATCACGCTCCAGGGCATCATAAAAACCGATACTGCCGGCAGCGGATTGCGAACTGGTGTTGGTAATTGTGTACGTGACCTCAAGTGCGCTTCCCGGCCGGGTGGGGTTTTCGCTGAAGGATTTGCTCAGCCGCAGTTTAGGGAAGATCGTCAATATGTCGCTTGCTGCTGCGCCGCTTACCGTCCGGCCATCGATCGCGCCGCTTATTGCACTTGTTATGTTGGGATAATCACCGGTTGCCGCATTGGCCGGAACCTGTACCCTGACATTGAATGTACAAGAACTCTCCTGGGCCACGATCCCGCCGCTCAAGCTGATCAGGCCCGTGCCGCTCAGTTGAGAGCCATTGCCGCAGGCATTACTTTGCGGTAGGCCGATTGCCGTCAGGCCGGACAAAGTCGCATCCAAATCATTGCTGAGATTGATATTTGTCGCATTAGCGCTACGACTACTATTCGTGATCGTGAATTTCAACGTTGCAATCTCGCCCGGCCTCACCACCTCTTCAACGAACATCGCCTGCAACAGAAGGGCTTCCAGCCGAACGGTCAATGCTGCGGTCGCCTTCCCAATATCGAGCGTAGCGGCGTTCACAGTAGCGCTTGCCGGTTGGGTTGAATTGACCAACGTTCCGATCTGGGTCGTGACAAGATCAACTTCCAATGTGCATATGGCGCCTGCATTCAACAATGGCTCGTCCCCTAGCGTCAAAGTGCTTGCACCGGCGCTAGGCGTAAAGCTTCCACCGCAACTATTGGCGGCATCTGGCGGATCGGCCACTGCCATACCACTTGGGAGCGGATCGCTGAACGACGTGAGAGTTGCCGTATCCGGATTCAGGCGATTATCAAAAGTAATCCTGAGCCGGCTCGTACTCCCGACCGTAACGGCAGCGGGACTGAACTGTTTTGATAGGCCGCGGCCCGCATCCACATTAAGCGTCGCACTGGAGTTGCCGCTATTGCCCTCGCTCGATGTGAGATCGCCACTGAGGTTGCTGAAGTTGCCCGGAGTGCTGCCGACGACATCGAATTGTATGAGGCACTCTTCGCCTATCATAAGCCGGCCGGCGCTTACAACAAAGCTGTCGGCGTCGATAATCTCAATGCCGGCGTCGCATGTACTGCGGTCATTGATCCCGTCGGCAATTGTTATTCCGGCGGGCAATGTATTGCTGAACGCAAACTGCGTGACACCGGTACTACCATTATTGCGAATCGTGAAGCGCAATGTGCTGGCCGAGCCGGGGCCGATCGTCGCTGGATCAAAACTTTGGGTGAAGCTGATATCCTCAGGAGCGGCATCCGTTGGAGTACTCAAAATGGCTGAAAGGCTTAGGATAACAAGCAGTAGGTAGAGTGCTATGTGCGAACGGTACCCGAAGCGACGGCCGGAAGCCGGTGAAAGGGGGCGCTTTTGCTTCAACATGGACTCAATCCTGCTTGCGATGGCAATGGAACATAACATCATTGCCACAAGAGCGATGTTGATGCAGCAGGGGCGGGCTGCAAACAACGGACAGATTGGAGCGGAAGGTGGTGCAACATAGTATACATTATAGATAAAAGATTTTCTTTATAAGAACGAGGAATATTGTCGGATTGGAACCGGATTTCCCAAGCGGCATATTCGCCAAAAGGTGAAGAAATTCGTTTTTTCGGCGAAAAGAAAGAATCGGCGTTTACCGCGTCCTATTCACCAAAAAAGCGGTTTTCGCGGCCGCTTGACAATCCCTTTCGCGAGTGTTATACTCCTCAACGTTGTGAGTTTCACTTCTACGGAAGGCAAACTCTGACAACCGAGGAGACGTGAGGCTACAAGCGAAACGCGTCGGGGCAACCCGAAGACGTCGCCAGGCCGGATGGAAACATCCAAAGCCTGGTTTTTTCACGTCAAAAACCTCGGAATGCACCTGAACAATCAAATGATGATGATAGTGTGGGTTCATTTTTTTCGTGTGAGATCCGTCGTAAGACGATAGATACTCTACACATACACGCAGAGTTTGATCCTGGCTCAGGACGAACGCTGGCGGCGTGCCTAATGCATGCAAGTCGGACGCAGCGTGCTTGCACGGCTGCGTGGCGCACGGCTGAGGAACACGTGGGTAATCAACCC
>JAAUQO010000328.1 GCA_012032775.1 Oscillochloris sp.
CGGTTCTCGGTTCCCGGTGCTCGGTTCTCGGTTCTCGGTTACTGCGCCAACAACTCCTCGCTGAGCGAACCCCGTAACTTATCGACATCGTCCTGATATTTCAGGATCATCCCCAGCGTCGCGTCCACCAGATCGGGCGTAAGGATCTGGGCATCAAGATGCCCCAGGGCCTCGGCCCAATCGAGCGTTTCGGCGACACCGGGCGGCTTCAGCAGATCCTGGCGGCGGGTAGCCTGAATAAAGGCCACCACCCGTGCGGCCAGGCGGCGGTCGATCTGTGGGATACGCCGGCACACGATCTCGAATTCTTTTTCCGCCGACGGATATTCGATCCAGTGATAGACGCAGCGACGCTTGAGCGCATCGTGCAGTTCACGGGTGCGATTCGAGGTGATGATGATGATCGGGCGATGCCTGGCCCGCAGAGTGCCCAATTCGGGGATGGTGATCTGGAAATCGGAGAGCAATTCGAGCAGAAAGCTCTCGAACTCCTCGTCGGCGCGATCCAGTTCGTCGATCAGCAACACCGGTGCGCGCTCGTGGCTCTGGTCGATCGCCTGGAGCAAGGGCCGGCGCAACAGAAACTCTTCGCTGTAGATCACGGCCGTGGTTGCGGCAGCGCTACTCTCAAGCCGGCGCGCCTGCAACTCCAACAACTGGCGCGGGTAGTTCCACTCATACATCGCCTGGCCGACATCGATCCCCTCGTAGCATTGCAGCCGGATCAGCGGGGTTTCGTAGATGCGGCTCAACGTCTTGGCGACCTCTGTCTTCCCAACGCCCGGCTCGCCCTCAAGCAACAGCGCCTTACCCATCTTCAGGGCCAGGAACAGGCTGGTGCTCAGGCCGATATCGGCAACGTAGCCCTGACCGGCCAGGGATTCAGTGATCGTCGCAATCGAGGAGGGCAGCATTGCACACCTTCAACAGGGTGTCGGCGGAGACACCCGAAGCGAGAATGATATCGCGAAGTTATAGGAATCAGTATTTGATAAGTCCAGTATAACACTTTTTTCTCGACTTTCGCCGCAAAGCGGCGAAAACCGAGAAAAAAATAATCGAAGCACGTATAATAACCACACACCGAAAGGAATCCGTATGTCCGAACCCCCGTCGGCTGCCGTCGAACGCCTGGAGCACGACCAATTCATCTGGCTGGCGACGGTGCGGCCCGATGGCCGCCCGCATCTCGTGCCGCTCTGGTATGTCTGGGCCGCAGGGCGCATTTATCTCTGTATTCAGGCCAATAGTGTGAAGGCACGCAATATGCAGGCCAATCCCGAGGTATCGCTGGCCCTCGATCACGGCGAGCGGCCGGTGCTCGTCGAGGGCGTTGCCGCGATACTCGAACCACCGTGGCCCGACTTGGCCCGGCAGGGATTTCAACACAAGTACCATTGGAATATCGCCGCAGATGCCGACTACGACCTGCTTCTGGCGGTGACGCCCGGCAAATGGTTGAACTGGTCGATCTAGGAAAAGGTGGCACCGATGAGCTTGAAACAACAACTGGCCGAGGTAAGCGCGCGGATCGAGGCTTTGGAGGAAGAACGGCGCAAGATCTACGAAGACAGTCACGTCGATATGGACGAGCATCCCCGCTTGCTGGCGATCAACCATGATCTGGAACACGAGTGGGATCTGAAGCGCCGGATCGAAGCTGCGATTGCCGCCGGCCTGGATCAATTGCCCGTGCCGCCGCCCGAACATCCCGAAGATATGGTCGGTTAGGGTGATGGTATGGCGTGTATAGCGCAGCTATCAATGCCATACCACCATGATGTGTTTACAATCGTTGCAATTATTGACAGTACTGCCTCACCGTCGTATGATGCTGCTGCCGCAGTGCAGATTAAACTGATTTTGCTTTTATCCCGCGCCTGGTGTGCGCGCTGTTTCCCCTTCCTGCTCCGGTGGGGGGCGAAGCGACATTTCAGCTCCCCACATTGCCAAAGGAGTTCGCAGATGCTCCGTTTTCGCTCCTGGTTGATCTTCACCCTCTGTCTCGTGCTTGTGGCGTGTGGCAGTGCGCCGACCGCACCTGCATCGGAGGCTACTCCGGCTCCCGCCGCTACCGCAGGGGCCGCTGAACCGGCTCCCGCTGCTACCGGCGGCACCATCCGCATCGGTCGTACCGCCAACCCCGACTCGCTCAACCCCGGTGCGGCCTATCTGGCCGAGTCCTTCGATATCTTCGAATTGGTCTATGATGCGTTGATCGACACCGATCTGCGTAATCAGCCGGTGCCGCAACTTGCCGAGGATTGGTCGGTTGCCGACGATAATCGCACCTGGACGTTCACACTTCACGAGGGAACCGTCTGGCACGATGGTACGCCGCTCACGTCGGCCGATGTGAAGTTCACCTACGACATGATCGCCGGCTTCGATTCGTTCGCCCTGCTCAAGGACTACACAAGCTTACTTGAGTCGGTCGAGACGCCCGACGAGCGTACGGTGATCATCACCTTCGCCGAGCCGGTCTCCAATACCGATGAGCGCTTTTCGTCGCTGTATATTTTGCCGCAACATATCTGGAGCCAGTTTACGGATGCGACGGCGGCGAGTGAGTTTGAGAATACCGCGATGATCGGCTCCGGGCCGTTCAAATTGGTCGAGTACCAGCAGGACGAGTTCTTGCGCATGGAAGCGGTGAAGGATCATTACCTGACGCCGCCGCAGATCGATGAGGCGATCTTCCGCATCTTCGGCAACGCCGATGCAATGGTGCAGGCGCTGCGTACCGGCGAGATCGATCTGATCGATGTGGCCAGCAATACGGTGGTGCGGACGCTGCAAGCCGACGAAAATATTCAGGTTGAGGTCGGTAACGCACTCAGTCTGAACGATATCATTTTCAATGTGACCGAGCCCGAGAACTGCCCGCCCGACGATGGTGTCTGCTCCGGCCATCCGGCGCTGCGCGATGTGCAGGTGCGTCAGGCCCTGGCCCATGCCACCGATAAGCAGCAGTTGATCGATGTCGTGTTGCTCGGCCTCGGCGCCCCCGGCCTCTCGCTGGTGATGCCCGGCCACGGCGACGGCTATGCCGCGCAGTTGGCGGATTACGCCTACGATGTCGCTCGCGCCAACCAGATTCTGGAAGAGGCCGGCTATGTCGATAGCGACGGCGACGGGATTCGCGAGATGCCCGGCGATCCGAGTATGCCGCTGAATTTCCGCTACTCGTTCCCATCCGACCAGAGCGCCGATGGGACGCGCTTCTTCGAACTGCTGCGTGATATGTGGCGCGAAGCCGGGGTCGAGATTACGCTGACCCCGCTCGATGCCGATGCGCTGACTTCGATCTGCTGCCCGGCCTTTGATTTCGATGTGATCAACTGGGGTTGGGGCGCCGGCGTCGATCCCGCGTCGCTGCTCTACATTCTTACCACTGAGCAGATCACGACCGGTGTCAGCGAGACCGGCTATTCGAACCCCGAGTTCGATCAGTTGTACACCCGTCAGTTGGTGACGGTCGATCGCGACGAACGTATCGCCATGCTGCATCAGATGCAGGAGATCGCGCTGCGCGATGTGCCCTATATCATTCCCTGGTATGCCCAGAATGTCGAGGCCTATCGCACCGATCGCTTCACCGGCTGGCAGATCGATTCCGAAGGGTTGCTCGATCTCGACGACCGCAGTTCGCTGACGGTGATCACACCTGTGCAATGAATCATGTACGGTCGGGGCGCAGCATGCGGTGTTCCGACCGTACAAAACCCTATGAACCGCAGCGACTACATCATCCGCCGGGTCGGCATCGCGCTTTTCACGATTGTCTTTGTGACGATTTTGAACTTTTTTCTCTTCCGCGTTCTGCCCGGCGATCCGGCTCGCTCGCTCGCCCGCGATCCACGCCTCACCGCCGAGGCTGTGGCCGCGCTGCGCGAGCGGTTCGGCCTCGATAAACCCCTGGTGATCAACCTGGAGAGCGGCAATCCCTTCGATAGCCAGTTCTTTCGCTACCTCGGCAATCTCGTCCGCGGCGACCTCGGCATCTCCTACAATTTTAATCGTCCGGTGGCCGATCTGCTCGGCGAGTATTTGATCAACACGCTGCTGCTGGTCGGCGTGGGCGAGATCCTGGCGATCCTGATCGGGATTGCCCTGGGGATCGTGGCGGCCTGGCGCCGCGGCACACCGCTCGATGTGGCGGCATTACTCTTCGGCCTGTTCACCTGGGCTTTGCCGACCTTTTTTCTGGGGATTATTCTGCTGATCATCGGCAGCACCTACCTGGGTTTGCCGGTGGCGGGCAGTCGTACTCCCGGCATGGACTACGCCGGCCCGCTGGAGATGATCGGCGATATTGGGCGGCACCTCGCAATGCCGACCCTGACCCTCACGGTGATTCTGCTCGGCCAGTATCTGCTGATTATGCGTAGCTCGCTGCTCGATGTGCTCGGCGAGGATTATATTCTGACGGCGCGGGCCAAAGGCTTACCCGATCGCCAGATCATGCGCGATCACGCCCTGCGTAATGCTATGTTGCCCATGGTGACGTTGATCGCACTCACGCTTGGCTTCACCGTCAGCGGCTCGATTCTGATCGAAAGCGTCTATTCCTGGCCCGGCCTGGGCCGCGCCGTCTTCGATGCGGTGAGCCGGCGCGACTACCCGATGCTCCAGGGCGCGTTTCTGTTGTTCACCGTCAGTGTGGTGCTGGCCAACACCGCCGCCGACCTGCTCTATGCCGCGCTCGATCCGCGTGTGCGCCAGTAGTTAGAAGCTGACTGCTTCGCCCGAAACCAATGCCGGCGTCAGCAGATAATCTATAGCAATCCTACCAGAACTGAGAAGCGAGAACCGAGAACTGAGAACCCAGAACCGAGAACCCAGAACCGAGAACCCAGAACCGAGAACCCAGAACCCGGAACCGAGAA
>JAAUQO010000060.1 GCA_012032775.1 Oscillochloris sp.
GTCACCGGGCGCTGTGCGTCGTAGACGGCCGCTTGAGCGTCCTCGGACCGGTCGGCCTCCGTCCGTCGCGGGTTTGTAACGGCCTTGCGGCCGTCACCGGGCGAGGTGCGCCGTAGACGTACGGACGCTTGAGTGTACTAGCCGATCGCGCATCAGGCGCAATCCGCCGATTGCCAGCGCCAGCCCCGCCACTTGCGCTGCCCGTATGCCATACGGCAACAGCAATGAATCGGCCCGCAGCGCCTCGATCACCAACAGCGGCGCCGCCTGAAACACCAGATAGGCCGCGAAAAGAACTCCCGGCACTGGGTTGCGGCGCGCGATCATCAATAACCCGCCGTAACTCAGCAGCGCCGCCAGCAACAGGTAGATCTGGGTTGGGTGGCGCAGCGCCCCGAAAAGCGGCAACCCCCACGGTAACTGCGTGGGAACGCCGAAGGCTTCGCCGCTCAGCAAAAGCCCCAGCGCCGTGATCGCCTGGGCCGGCAGCAATCCCAGGGCCGCCGCATCGGCGATCGCGAATGGCGCAAAACCCTTGCGCCGGCACCACAGCCGGCCGGCCAACATGCCGCCCAGCAATGCACCCGGCCAGGCTAGATCCGCCACCCGTAAGGCCAGAAACAGGCCCGGGTTCGCGCCGTACAGATCCCAGTTCAGCAACCCATACCAGAGCCGGCCGCCGATCACGGCTCCGGCGAGCGTCGGGTACATGCACGACGACACCTGGCCCACAAGTTCGCCGCCGCCGCGCCGCTGCGCTGCGCGCTCACTCAACCAGATCGCCGTCATCAGCGCCAGCAACACCAACAATCCGCCGCTACTAAGATTGAGTGGACCGATTTGAATCAGTGGGTACATAGGCTGCATGCACACGTCAAAATGCAAACATCAATATTGCTGCATTCCCATTGTGCATTGACTTCATGGCGCTTCCGCAAGTAATTGCTCAACCGTCCCGGCGATTACGCTGCGCGGCAGCGGCCCGCGATAAACGGCGCGCACAATACCCTGGCGGTCGATGAAGAATGACGAGGGCACCACATTGGCCCGGTAGGCCGCGCCGACCGCGCCGTCGTGATCGAGTAGCGCCGGAAAGGTCAGGTCGCTCTGCTGCATGTACGCAGCCACCGTCGTTGCGTCCTCGCGTAGATTAACCGCCAGCACCACAAAGCCCTCGTCGCGGTACTCGCGGAAGGCCGCCTCGATCATCGGCATCTCGGCTCGACAGGGCGGGCACCAGGTGGCCCAGATATTCACCATCACCACCCGACCGCGCAGATCGACCAGATTAACCGGCGCGCCGTCGCTTGTCTCCAGATTGAATGGTGGCGCCGGGCGACCAACCTGCGGCGCCGGTGTGCTTGCGCTCGCCGCCGTCGGATCCGCCGCCGCAACCGTCGGCGTGGTTTCCGGCTGAACCCGCGTCAGGGCGATCCAGATGATCCCGGCCACCAGAACGGCGCCGATAAGAATATGCCAGTGCTGTCGTGATTGCATAGGGCCTTATTATAACCCGCCAAAGTGAACGGCTCGCCAATGTCGGCAGTAGCGAAAGTGGCGCTGGTAACGGGCGGCAGCAGTGGGATCGGGTTTGCGACGGCGGCGGCATTCCAAAGGCGCGCACGTGATTATCAGCGGCTGCAACGCCGATGGGTTGGCCGCAGCCGCAAGTGAACTCGGCGCAGGGGTTACCATCAACACCTTGTAAAAGCTTTGTGGTCGGGTTGTCGGTTTTGCCGGCAACCCGACCACAGAACCTTAGCGCCCAAGTAAGCGCTCGTAGAGCGCCCTGAAGCCCGCGCCGAGTTGCTGGTAGCCGAAGCTTGCGGCAACTTTTTCACGCCCGAACTCGCCGAAGCGCCGGCGCAGGGCCGCATCTTCGCCGAGGATGCGTGTGCGCTCGGCGTAGCCTGCAACATCATTGCGCGCCACCAGAAACCCGCTCCGCCCTTCGTCTACCACTTCCGGCAGCGCCGACGCATTGGTGGTAACGACCGGACGCCCGCAGGCCAGGGCTTCGGCCGGCGCGATCCCGAAACCCTCCAGCCGCGAGGGAAACAGCAATATGTCACAACTCTGATAGGCCGCCACCAATCCCGCCCGATCGGGCGAGCCGATCGCGATCATACGTGGGTGCGGCGGGCCTTCGGCCTGGCCCTGAAAGCCGCCGGTGTAGTAGAGCACATAATCGTCCGGCAGGCGATCCATGATCTGCGGCAGCAGATCAAAGCCTTGCGGCGGGTGCGATTGCCTACGAACAGCAGCCGAATACGCGCATCGCTCGGCGGCAGTCCGTCGTCGCGGCGCACAAAATCCGGCGTCGGCACAAACACATCGGTGTCGATCCCATCGAAAATAAGAATACTGTCGCCACGTCCGTACGTCTGTTCCACCTGCTGCTGCGTGAAGCGGCTCACGCAGACCACGGCGTCGGCATGCATCACCGACCAGCCATCGTAGCGCGATTCGACCAGCCGGTAGAACAGGCGCTGGGCGAAGGAACTGTAGGGTTGCAGATCGGGATCGCTGGTCAGGTGATGGACGGTGGTAACGGTGGGCAAGCCGGTATGGCGCAGCGCGAAGGCCACCCGCGAGCGGCCCTGGATGATATCGAAACCCTGCGCCCAGCCCACCGGTAAGCCGCGTGGAATCAGCGACGGCGTGAAGTTGTAGATCTCCGGCAGGCGTAACAGTTCCGGGCGTAGCCCGGCTTTGCGCACCGAACGGGTGATGTTCTGAATGCCGAAATCAACCCCGCCGCGGCCGATTGGTGAAACGTAAAGCGGTCGGATGCTCATAATTCAATCGAAGCACTTGTTGTGTTGTCGCGGGTTGGCGGCGAAGTTGCTCATCCGAGACAACAGAGTAGTCACTACCGCTCAAGGTACGGCAGATACAGCTCTGGCTCGGTTGTCGGGCTGGCGGGTGGGCGTGGTGGTGGGTGTGGCGGTGGGCGTGGTGGTGGGCGTGGTGGTGGGCGTAGTAGTTGGCGTGGTGGTTGGCGTGGTGGTGGGTGTTGCCGCCGATCCCGGCTCGCTATAGGTCGATTCAGCCAACACATAGCGTACGCCGCTGATCGCCTGACCTTTCACGCTACCTGTGGCGATGATGCCGACCGCCTCCTGCATCGGCTCGGTTGAGCGACTGCCGACGCGCGTGCCGGTGATGAACTGGCCGGGCGGCACCTCCAATTCCAGCGCGATCACATCGCCCGCCGCTGCTACGCCCAGTTCCAATCGCCAGCGCTTGCCGGTACGCAACTCCGTCGTACCCGTCGTCGGCTGATCTTGCCAGGCGAGAATTGCCAGCGCCAAAGGTTGAGCCAGGCCGGTATCTTCCTCGGTGTACGAGTCAACCGGCCAGCTTGGGCCGGTTCCCATGGCAACCGTCACACCCCAGACCGTACTGCCGCCGGAGATAATCTGCCAGACGGTGATCCAGGCCGGGGTTTCGTCGGCCAGCGTCACGGCCAGCGAGAACCAGTGGTGCGAGAATTGGCCGCCGCCGCCGCTGATCTCTCCGGGCCGGATCGTCTGCATGTCGAGGCGCGCATACCCGATCGGATTGCCCGCCTGTTGAACCGTGAGCCAGTCGGCATAATAGTCCGAGAGCACCGTGAAGCCGCCGAGATTGCCCGAGGTGATATCGCCGTCGCCGCCCTCGCTGATCAAATAGCCGACCGGCAGCAGATCGAGGTTGGTGAGGGTGAGTTCGGGGCTACTGATCGAGAAGCGATAACTCGGCCCCGTGGCGTCGAAGCTGAAACTTGCCGTCGCGCCGGCGGGATCACTGGCGTAGCTATAGGTTGCGCTGGTGCCGTCGTAGCTCAGGGCGCCGACATAGGTACGTGTGCTATGGCCCGCATTCCCGCGCAGATCCTCGCGCATCACGATCAATTCCTGGCGCGCTTCCTGAATGATCTGCGCTGGATTCAGCGGATTAGGCACCTCCTGATAATCGACCAGCGAGCAAACGAAGCCGATATCGAATGCGTCGGTCGTAACCCGCCCGGCCAGGTAGCGCCATTCCAGCACGACGCCATTGATACCGCCCTGGGGCGGCCACCACTGGCTGCGATCGCCGGCCGTTGCGAGCGCCTTCGCCGTAAAGGGCAGCGCCCGTGAGTGCGGCCACATCGCCCAACCCATGCCGGCCGTTGCCAACAACGCCAGAAACGCCCGTCGATTGACAGATGATGTGTGCATGCGTAGTACTCTCCGTTGATACTAATTGCCGCCAGAGTAGGCAATCAGTATAAACAAGAAACTAAAAAAAAGTCGGAGCAGAATGGCGGTAAACCGCTGAAGGCCCGGTCGAGCAACCTGAGCGCCTCGCGTTCGGCGCTGATCACCCCAAAGGCGGCGGCGGTGCGTGGGCGCAAATGGCGGCTGATGATCTGCGCCAGCGGGCCGACATCGCAGCGCACCTGCGCCGGCGCATCATCGGCGACACGGCGTACCTGCGCCCGGCCGGCGGCGAACTCCAGTTCGTAGCTGCCCTGATTCTCCCTAAGCCATGGATCGCTGACGGCAATGGTCAGCCGGCCGTGCAGATCGGCCGAATACGGGAGTTGTTCAAGGGCAGCGGCGACATCGAGCAGTCGCAGCATAAAGTGCGGCTCCAGCCGGCAATCGGGCGGATCGGGGAAAAGCAGGCTTACCGGTGCATCGCCGGGCGCGCGAAACTCGATCTGCCGGATCTGGTCTTCGTGGCCGCTCATAAACCCGAACAGCGCCGCACGGGCTTCCGGATCGAGCGCAACCACCTCGCGCAGCGCCATACGCTGTGTGTCGCCCTCATGCTCCAGGGCGAAAATAAGATATGAGCGACCGCGCCCCTGTGGATCGCGCCAGATAAAGGCGTGCCGGCGCTTGCCCTGCCAATCGTGCAGCACGCGTTTGCGCCACCACTCGTGATCGCGCCGGATCGGCCCAAAGCGACCGCGCAGCGCGCCACGATAGATCTGATCCAGTTCGGCGATTTCGGCCTCGCCGGCGGCGACAAAGCGCCCGCTGTAGCTGCGAAACGGCGCGAAGAGTGCCGGCGGGCCGCTGTAAACCCGGCGTTCGACAAATGTCGCCCAGCCGTAACGTCCGTAGAACGAGCGCTTGAACGGATACAAGATACAGAGCGGCAGATTGCGTTCGCGCAACTCATCCATCGCGTGGCGCATCATCGTCGCCACATAGCCGCGCCGGCGCGTCGTCGGATCACCGGCCACCGAACCGATCCCGCCGGCGGCGATCGTCGCGCCATTGCCGAGTTCAACCGCAAGCGGCAAAATCTCCAGTTGCGCCACCAGCAGATCATCCACGAACAGGCCGCGGAATTGGCCGCCCGTGTCGAAGCTTTCGCCGGCCCGATCGGGGTTGACCGGGAACGCATACGATTCCAGCGCGATATAGGCCGCCCGGTCGGCGGATGTAAGTGCTCGATAGATCATAGTCACTGGTGGGTTTTGGAACGACGCAAAAACGGGCGGCTCCGCCCGCCCCTCCGTATCCTTACTGTTTTTCCACGAGGATAAAATAGCTCCCGCAACGCATCCAGCCGAAGAGCCAGAGATCCAGTTCCATCAGCAATGTTACCGCCATCAACGCATAATAGACCGAACCACGGGTTTGCAGGCGGGCGCGCATGCGCTGGCGGGCGCGGATCTCGCGCGCGGTGCCGTCGGCTGCCGGCTGCGGGCCGTGATCTGCGGACTGGGCGTTATTGCCATTGTGCGGTGCCGCCGGCTGCCCTCTGCCTGCATGCTGCTTCCTGCCCAGGGCAGCCTCGCCCAGCTTCATCAACACATGCTCGACAAAGGTTGTGAACAGGCTGTTCCAGAAGATCACCTTTACCGGGCGCAGACCGGCCCGCTGGAATGCGGCCAGCACATCTTCCCAGTTCTCCAGCGCCTTGACATGATCGGATTTGCGGCGCGCCTCGCGCTCGAAGTCGTAGACACCGGCCCGCACCATAAGCCGGCCGATCCGGCGTGAAACATTGATCAGCGGCTGGATCGGCGACATCTCGCGGGTATTCGAGAAGGCCAGCATGCGCCCGCCGGGCCGCAACACCCGGGCTGTTTCGGCCAGATACTGATCGATCACCGGCAATGGAAAGTGCTCCAGGATATCGATCGCGAAGGCCTTATCGAAGCTGTTGTCGGCAAACGGCAGACTGCGCGAGTCGGCCTGGGCCAATGTAATCCGCTCAACCGCCGCATCGGCAAAAAGGGTCGCCGGATCGCTGCCGACCATCATCCGCACATGGGCCGCATTCCAGACCGCATGCTTGGCGGTGCCGCAGCCATTGTCGAGCACCACATCGCCGGGCAGCCAGTGCATCAGGCGGCGCAACGTACGGTCGCGCACGCCGGCAGCCAGCAACGGCGGCGCAAGTTCGCGATAATCCAGCTCGGCGGCAAGCTCGGCCTCGTCGGTGACATATTTCGAAACATAGTCGTACTGGGCGTCGCGGGGCATCAAATCGACATAACCGGCGTGGAATGGATAATGGGTAGCGCAAGATCCGCAATGCACCGCTTCCGCCGTAATAAAAAGATCGCGCGAGCGGCAGGTTGGGCATTGCAGAATTGGGAAAAGCTGTTTCGAGATCATGGTTGGGTGGTGAAACGCTCGACGGCGCGAGCGAACAGAAGATCATAGATGAGCAAAAACGCGCCCTGTACGAGCACGCCGACTCCCAGGCCGCGCCGGCCGGAGTTATCGGCGTAGCGGCGGGCCGTCCAGATCCCTGCGGCGATATAGAGCAGATCGAGGCCCGCGTTAAACAGCAGGATTCGCCGCAAATTGTCGGCATCGCGCCGAGCCTCCGCCTCGTCGCGGGCGTGAGTGGCCAGGGCTTCAGCCCGCAAGAGTGCCTGGCGCCGGCCGGCGATCGCCAGCAACACATCGATCACACCCCAGGCAACCGCCTGAGCGCCGAACTGCCGGACGAAGGGGCGTGGTACGAGGAGCAGCAGCGCTCCGGCCAGGCTGCTGCCGATTCCCCAGCGCAACAACGGGCCAAGCCCGCGTCGTTGGAATACATAGAAATTCTCGTGCATAGCGTGCTTATGGTACCCGATCCTGGCTATGCGTCAATCTTGCGAGTCCGGCCTATGCTATACTGATCTTAAACTTATGATGGTAGGTTCACTTTAAGGAGTTTAGCGCCATGGTCGGCCAGCAGCCCATTGATATTGATTTGTATGATCACGATGATAAACCCACCCACGAGTGCGGCGTCTTCGGGATCGTTGCTCCTGATGTCGATGTGGCCCGCCTGACGTTTTTCGGCCTCTATGCGTTACAGCATCGCGGCCAGGAGAGCGCCGGTATCGCCGTGAGCAACGGCCGCGGTTTGCGCTATCACAAAGACATGGGCCTGGTGGCGCAAGTCTTTAATGAAGATAAGCTTCGCCCGCTCGAAGGCCACATGGCGATCGGTCATACTCGTTACTCGACAACCGGTTCCTCGAAGTTGGAAAACGCCCAGCCCTTTGTAGTTGAGAGTGTGCTCGGGCCGCTGGCAGTCGGTCACAATGGTAATCTTACCAATGCCGGCAGCCTGCGGCGCGAGTTGTTGCAGCGCGGGGTGGGGCTTACCGGCACCAGCGATTCCGAGGTGATTACGCAGATGCTGGCCGGCGGCGAGGGCGCAACCTGGGAAGAGAAGTTGAAGGTGTTTATGGTGCGTGCCCAGGGCGCCTACTGTCTGACGGTGCTCACCCGCGATTCGATCTTCGCGCTGCGCGATCCCTGGGGCTTGCATCCGCTGTGTCTGGGCCAGCTTGACCAGGGTGGTTGGGTTGTCGCTTCGGAAAGCTGCGCACTCGGTACGATCGGGGCCAAGTTTGTGCGCGAGATTGAGCCGGGCGAGATTGTGCTGATCAGGGAGGATGGCCCACGTACGGTGGCGCTGATGCCCGCGCCGCGCCGGGCCGAATGTTTGTTTGAGTACATCTACTTCGCTCGCCCCGACTCGCAGTTGCACGAAGCGTCGTTGCATGCGATCCGCGTCGCCCAGGGCCGCGAGCTGGCCCGCGAGTCGCCGGTTGCGGCCGATGTCGTTATTCCCGTGCCCGACAGCGCAGTTCCGGCGGCGATCGGCTACGCCCAGCAGTCGGGGATTCCGTATTCGGAAGGGTTGATCAAAAACCGTTATATCGGCCGGACATTTATCCAGCCCGACGATCAATTGCGCAAAGTCGGTATTTCGCTCAAATTCAACGCGCTCCCCGATAATCTCGACGGCAAGCGCGTGGTTTTGATCGACGATAGTATTGTGCGCGGGAATACGTCGGGGCCGATTGTGCGCTTGCTGCGTGAAGCCGGCGCCCGCGAAGTGCATGTGCGCGTCTCATCCCCGCCGATCAGGCATCCTTGTTTTCTTGGCGTCGATATGGCAACCTACCCGGAGTTGATCGCCCACCGCATGACGCTTGAAGAGATCACGGCTCACCTTGGCGCCGATAGTCTGGCGTATCTCAGTCTTGAAGGACTGATCCGCTCCAGCCGTCGTCCCGGTGCTGCGTTTTGTACCGGCTGCTTCAACGGCAACTACCCGGTCAGCATCGAGATGGTCGAGAAGGAAGTGTTTGAGTTGCAGTAGGGCCGGAGCATGGCCCGCAGCGATTCGGCCCTATTGCGGTATCGCCATGAACACGATCGGCAGCGGCACGAACGCCTCGATGTGGGATTCTGCCTGATCGCCATGCACCAGCAGCCCGGTCGATGAGCCGCCGTCCAGATTCATCGCCGCCGCGATCTCCAGATCCGATCCGGCCAACCACTGCGACAACTCACGTAAGGTGAAAGCCGCCGTCGGGCAGGCGATCAGCAGCACGCGACCCTCGCCGTCGATCGCCAGCGCACTACGCCGCGCCCGTTCGCCATCCTCAAAATCGTAAGTTGCAACACCCGCCGGCCAGACCAGCATCGGCCAGCCTTGCAGTGCCGTAGCCAACGGTTCAGCCGGATCGTAGGGCGTTGCGGCGAGCGAGCGCAGGCTGATCGCGCCGTCGAAGTCGATGCTGAATTGCCCGCCGCGCCCAACGTAACTCTCGCCGAATCGCTCGCCGTCGCGTACCAGCAGTGCGACGGTGCGGCCCTGCTCGTCGAAGAAACCGCCGTTGATCGACGCAACTGCGCCCGACTGCGCGACCCATGCCCTAAGCGCCAACGGCGAATCAGGTGCATAGCCAAGCTCAAAGGCTACCGTGGCGGGGTCGATCCGCGCCACCTGTACCGGCGCCGCGAAACCATCTAGTTGGGCCTGCATTCGGCGCAGTTCAACCCCCGGCGCTGCCGGCTGCCAACCTGTATCGCCGGGGGTTGCCGTTGGCGCAGGTGGCGCAGGCGTGCCGGTGGGAAAGAGCGTCGGCACCTGCATCGGCGTCGTAATGGCCGGAACCGGTGTTGTAGCGCCGCTGGGCGCGCACGCCACAAGGAGCAGAAACAACAGCAGCATGAACGGGCGCGTCATTACTCGCCTAATGCATAATAGCTGGAGCGGAAATACAGCAGCGGACGGCCCGCGCCGATCTGAGCATTCACCACCTCGCCGACATAGATTGTATGATCGCCGCCGGGCAAACTGTTGTGAACGCGACATTCGATCTGGGCAAGTGCGCCGGTAATCAGCGGCAAACCGGCAGCTGAGAGGGTGAATGCACCGGGAAGGAATTTTTCCGAATCACGTTCCGCGAAACGGCGCGACAAATGTTCCTGGCCCTCACCAAGAATATTGACTGCGAACAGGCCGGATTCGGCGATCAGATCATGGCTGTTGGCGCTATGATCGATACAAACCAACACTAGTGGCGGGTTGAGCGAGAGCGATGCAAACGAACTGACCGTTAAACCACCAAGCCGACCTTCAAACGCCGTGGTAACCACCGTCACCCCGGAGGCGAACTGGCTCATTGCGTGGCGAAAAAGCGCCTCATCGATCATAACATTACCTGCGGCGGCGAGCTGTAATCGCCGCGTGGATCTCAGCGCCGATCACATGTTCGGCGCGGGCTTCATCATCCTCAAACAGCAGACCGGGAACCGGCCCGGGTGGTGTACTGCCTTGCGGCACCGCAACCATGCTGAAATAGCCGGTTGTACACATGCGGCGATCGCCGATCAACGGATGTTCGGCGAAGAGATGAACCCGTATCACCATCGACGTGCGGCCGACAAAGATCACCCGCGAGCGGCCTCGACAATCTCGCCCTGGCTGATCGGCGTGCGGAAATCGATCCGTTCGCTGGAGGCCGTTACCACCGGCTGGCGACAAAAGCGCAAGGCGGCAATTGCGGCAGCCTTATCCATCAGCGCCATCACATCACCGCCGAACATCGTTCCAAAGCCGTTGGTCTGATCCGGCAAAATAATGTCGGCCATGCGCTCTTCATCGGCGATACGGGTCGGGCGATCGCTCATTGATAATTCCTCTGCGCTGGGCGGGATTGTGTCCATTGTACCCGATCGCCTCGTTCCTCTTGACAATCGAAACCATTGCGCCTATAATCGCATTATTCAAACCGGAAACGTTTCCATAAACGACGCAGTCTTAGGCGCACCAGTGTATCGGCGAAATGGAAACCTTTCCATTCCGTAGGCAAAGAAGCCGGGAGGGCCTGGGTATGCCCAAGGTGACGATCATCGATATTGCGCGCCGGGCCGGAGTTGGCGTCGGGACTGCTTCACGGGCGCTCAATAACTCACCTGATGTACGACCGGCCACCCGCGAACGGGTGATGGCTGCTGCCGTCGAATTGAATTACCACCCCAGCGCCGTTGCCCGACGGCTTCAAGGCCGGCGTAGCAGTGTGATCGCCTTTGTGCATGAGGTTGGTGATGAACCGGCCGGCGACATGCACTTCAAGGACTTTATCAGTGTCCTGGCCCGCAGTTGCGCTCGTCAGGATCTCGATCTGCTCATCCATCCCATTCGTGACGGCGACGAGGAATTTCGTCAATCGTTCGTGCGCCTGTTGCGTGGTGGCCGTGCCGATGGCCTGATTCTTGCCGATACACGTGAAGACGATCTGCGGATCGCGTTTCTTTCGTCCGAGGATCTGCCGTTTGTCGCCTTTGGCCGCACACGGAGTGCCATTGATTATCCCTATGTCGATCTCGATAGCCAGGCCGGCAGCCTGGAGGCGGTAACCCATCTGATCGAGCAGGGTCGGCGCCGGATCGGCTTTATCGGTTTGCCGCTCCACTATAACTTCGCCCAACATCGCTTTGCCGGTTATCAGCAGGCCCTTGAATCATATGGCCTAAAGGTTGATCCACAGCTTGTCAGCACGAATTTGCACACCGAGACGGAGACCCGTGCGGCGGTGCAGGCGATGCTCAACCGCTCGAATCGGCCCGATGCGATTGCTGCCGCAACCGATCTGTTGGCGATCTACGCATTGCGTGCGATCGAAGACGCCGGGTTGATCCCCGGCCGTGATGTTGCAGTTGTTGGTTTCGACGATCTGCCGCTGGCAGCGCATACTCGCCCATCCCTCACGACTGTGCGCCAGCCCTTCGATCTGATCTGCGATCTGCTGATCTCGACGTTGATCGGTGTGATCGAGGACGATTCGAACATCCCACGGCAGGCGTTGGTTCGTCCTACGCTCGTTGTTCGTGAATCCAGCGCTCCATCCCTGCCCTAATCGTTCATCACCCTGATCTCAAACCGTTGGTCGCAGTGTTGTCAGGCTGCGATCAAAATGGAAAGGTTTCCATTCGTCATGTGACAGCTTCAGTCACCATAACGGCAAAATGGAAAGGTTTCCAAAGTATAGTCTATGCAACTGGTACAGCGACAATTGGTGCTTGGCCCGCATCGTATCGACGGTGATCCGGCCGCCGTAGATGCGCCCTACATCGTCGCCGGCCGGCGTATGTACGCCCTGGGCTATGGCTCGACCCGGATCGGGCCGATCGGCGATGAGCATCTGGTGGGTCTGATGGGCGGTATCTGGGCGCATCCGGCGCGGGTTGCCGATGGCTTTGAGGTGCAGATCCGCGATCAAAATGCTGCTGTGTTGGCGCCAACCAATGCTCGGCTAACCGAACAGCTCACCACAGTATGTTGGGATTGGCAGAGTGGCGATTGGCAGATTTCGCGCCGGGATTCAATTTTGCCCGATGCGCCGGTCTATGTGCTGCAGTGCGAGGTGCAGAATAACGGCTCGCATGTGGACAACGGCAAGATTGTTGTGCGCGCGGCGCTTGGTTTCCTGGGCTGCTGGTTCGGTGGGATCGCCAGCGGTGCGGCGCACTACCGCCAATCCGGCAGCCTGGTTTTGGGCCAGGACGGCTTGCATCCTGAGTGGGGGATTGCGCTTGGCGCCGCCGAGAATCCCGATCGTTGCACGATCACGCCTTTTGCCGAACAAACCCTGGTCGAATTGGAATATCGCTTCAGCCTGGCGCCCGGCGAGCGATTCACCCACCGGATTCTGCTTGCCGTTGGTCTTTCCGGCGGTTCCGACGAAGCAGCGGAACTCTGGCAGCGCCAGACAACTCAGCCGTCGGCGTTGCGCGAATCCGGTCGGTTCCCGCGTTCCAATCAGCCGCAACTGACTTCGGAACACCATGATCTCACCCGCGATGTTGCTCTGGCGCAGGCGAATCTGGAACTACTTAGCGCCGATTACCCTGATCTTGGCCCATACTTTTTGGCCGGCTTGCCCGAGTATCCGCAACTCTTCGGCTGCGACACAACCTACAGCATTCCGGGCGCAGTTGCCGCAGGCTACGCCGCAACCGCCCGCGCCGCCCTGGAGACATTGGCGAACTATGCCGCCCGCGCTTGTGGCCGGGTGCCGCACGAACTGACGACCAACGGGCGGATCTTTAATCCGGGCAATATCCAGGAGACGCCGCAGTTCACGATTGCGCTCTGGGATTATGTACGCTGGAGCGGTGATCTGGATCTGGCGCGCGACTCTTTGCGATCTGCCGCGAGGGGGTAACGCAGCTTCTGCCGACACAGGGCGGTAAATATCCCTTCGGCGACGGTATGGTCGAGCGCATGGGCATGGGGTCGCGCAAACTCGACAGCGCATGCTACACCATCGCCGGGTTGCGGGCGCTCGCGCAGCTTGCCGACGCGCTCGGAGAATCGAATGCCGCCGCGTATCGCACCAGCGCCGATGAAGTGCAGGCCGATTTCGAGCGTGATTGGTGGCTGGAGGATGAAGGACTCTATGCCGACTCCATGCACAGCGACGGCAGCCTGCAACTGGATGATCATTGGACGGTGGTACTGCCGATCCAACTTGGCCTTGCAGCGCCGGAACGAGCACAGCGGGTGATGGCGCGCCTGGAGCGCGACTTCGTCAACCAGTGGGGTCTGGTGCATACCCGCGGCGACGACGAGCGGGTCTGGACATTGCCGACCGGCTTGATGGCGCTGGCCGCCTTTCAGCAGGGCCGCGCCGAACGTGGTCTGGCGCTCACCCAGGCGATCGCCGCCACTACCCGCTACGGCAGCCTGGGCTGCTTCAAAGAACTTATTCCCGAAGGGCTGTGCTTTATTCAGCTTTGGAGTGCGGCGTTGTACTTGCAGGCGATCTACGAAGGCTTGCTCGGAATCAATCCCGACGCGGCGGCCCATAGCTTGCAGATAGCACCGTGTATGCCGGCCGCGTTTCCGGCGGTGCGGCTTAGGAACCTGGTGATCGGCACACACAGCTTGAATCTGAATATTTCCCCGCGCGCGCTGCACCTGGAGCATATCCATGGCTCGCAGCCGCTCGCTGTTACATATCGCGGTATTACCAATTCGGTCGCGCCGGGCGAGACGCTCACGCGGTAGAACCAGGCGAAAGGAGGGCAGGATCGCGAAGGGCCATAGGTCCAGGCTTATCTGGAGAGACTAATCGACAAGAAGCATATCGTTGCGCGACATGTGTCGCCCCAACCGGACTATCATCAACAAAGGAGTAAATCGCAATGATGCTCAGGAAACAGGCAGCATGGCTGCTGATGTTGGCCTTGATTGTGCCGCTGATCGCTGCATGTGGCGGCGCTACACAGACTACCCCCGCCGAAGACCCGGCCGCCCCCGCTGGTGAGGCGTCCACCGCTGGTGAAGCCACCGCCGGTGAAACGACAACTTGCTACAACGGCCTTGAGGTTGAACCCGGCGCGACGCTCACATTCCAGGCTGCCGGTAACCCGACCGAGCAGCAGTTGTATATTGAAGGTGCGCAGCGCTTCGAGGAAGCATGCCCCGGTGTCTCGATCACCTTCGAGCCGATGAACGACTACCAGACTCAGATGCGCGCGGCATTTTCGGCCGGAACGGCGCCTGATGTTTTCCTGCTCGACGGCGAATTGATGGGCGCCTTCGCACCTAACGGTTTGTTGCTGCCGCTTGATGATGCGATGCAGCAGGCCGGCGTCAACCCCGGCGACTACTTCGACCCAACCTTTGAACTGTACCGTCAGGACGGCCAGACCTATGGTTTGCCGAAGGATTTTAACCCGCTGGTGGTCTTCGTCAACGGCGATTTGGCCGAGGCGCCGGGGTCGATCCGGCTTCCATCCAGACCTGGGATGATCTGAAGGCTGCCGCCGCTGCCATGACTGTCGGCGAGGGGCCGGGCAAGCAGTACGGCATGTGCCTCAACTCCGACATTCTGCGCTCAGGCGCATTTGTCTTCCAGACCGGCAATTCCTTTATCGAGGGCAACCAGGCCACCTTTAACAACGAGCAAGGTGCTCAGGCGATCGAGTTTTGGAAGAGCTTCAAGGATGAGGGCACCGGCGCGCTTTATGGCGATCTGGGCCGCGGTTGGTGCGGTGAGGCTTTCGCCGGGCGCACCACGGCAATGGCGATCGAGGGCGGTTGGATTGTGCCCTTCCTGGCCGACCCGGCCAATGGCGCGACCGACATGAACTACACCGCAATTCCGCTGCCGACCCCCGAGGGCGGCCAGCAGGCAAGCTGGCTCTTCACGAATGCGTTTGCGGCCAACGCCAACTCCGAGTACCCCATGGCCGCCGCCGCCGCTGTGCTCTACCTGGCCGGCCCCGAAAATCAGGAAGCCCTGATCCCGTCCGGTCTGGCCCAGCCGACCTGGAAAGCCCTGGCCGACAACCAGTACTACACCGACAATCCGGTTGCGCAGACACTGGTTGAAGCGGGCAACTATGGCTACCTGGCCGACAGCGTGCTGGGTGGGCCGGTGAAGAAGGGTGATGTGATCTCCCGGCTGAACGAAGCCATGGAGCGGATCTTCCTCGACACGCAGCCGATCCCCGAGGCGCTCGATCAGGCCGCTGAAGAGGTCAACGAAATCCTGGCCCGCTAGCTACTACCTGATGGTGCTGTGCCGGCGCAGCCGGTACAGCACCACCGGAAAGACGAGGTGTGTATGGCTACCGCGAGTACACCGGCCCCGCGACGTTCCGGGCGAGCGCGCACACTGGCACGAAGCGAGGCGATCACGGCCTATTTGTTTATTGCACCCTATCTGATTGTCGCCGGCATCTTCACGGTCGGGTTGCTGGCGTACGCCTTTTATATCAGTTTCACCGACTTGAGTGCGTCGTTCGCGGCGGCCAATGCCGAGTTCGTCGGGCTTGAGAATTATCTACGCGCCCTGACCGATACCCAGTTTCTGGCCGCAATCAGCAATGCCTTCTGGTATTTCGTGATTGTGACCTTTTTTCAGACGATCGGCGCGATTCTGTTGGCCATTACGCTTAATGCGCGGTTGAAGGGCATGCGGTTCTTTCGCACCCTGCTCTATTCGCCGAGTGTGGCCTCGTCGATTGTGATGTCGCTGATCTTCCTCTGGCTCTATCTGCCGACCGGCTTCATCAACTATCTGCTCGGCACCAATATTCCCTGGCTCACCACGGCCGATCGCATCTTCGCCCCGATCTGGTCGGCGATCGGTTTAGCCGATGCGGTGCCGAATTTCCTGCTTGGGCCAAGTGTCGCCTGGACCTCGATCATGGTGCTGGCGATCTTCACCACCATTCCGACCTTTATGGTCATGTTCCTGACGGCGCTGCAAGATGTGCCCGGCTTTGTGTATGAGGCAGCCGCGATCGACGGCGCAACCGGCCCTGCGGCGTTCTGGTATATCACCTTGCCGCTGCTGCGTCCGGTGATCGCGCTGGTGGTGATCCTCGGGACAATCGGCACCTTCCAGGTTTTCGACCAGGTGGCGATTCTGACTCGCGGCGGCCCGCTGCAAACCACTCTGACTCCGGCCTTTTTGATCTATCAGAAAACGCTCGGCACCGGTACGCAGGCCGAAGCCGGTTTTGCGGCCGCAATGGCTTTCATCCTGGCCTTTGTGATTATTGCGATTACGCTGTTTCAGCGCCGGGTGATCGAGCGAGATTGAGCAGGAGGAGATATCTATGGCTACCACCGCTAATCAAACGCGGGTTGCCGCAACCGGCACGCAGGGCCGCAGCGCCGGCTTTTATCTGAGTGCGGTAATCCGCTACGGCCTGCTCACGCTGATTGCGTTGATCGCCTTTATGCCGTTTGTGTTGTCGTTTCTGGGTACGTTTAAGAGCAATATTGAGCTGACATCATTTCCGCCCCAGGTTCTGCCCGATCAGTGGAATTGGGAGAACTGGGTGCGGGTGTGGAATTTCTCGTTGCCCAGTGTGGACGGCGCCGTGATGCCGCGTTGGATCTGGAACAGCACCTGGTTGGCGCTGGTTAATGTGGCGACGCAGCTCTTTTTCTGTTCCCTGGCCGGCTATGCGTTCGCGCGCATGCGCTTCCCGGGCCGTGATGCGATCTACGCCTTCATTATCGCAACAATGGCTATCCCTGGCGTGATCACCCTCATCCCCGGTTTCGTCTTCTTCGCCCGGCTGGGCTGGATCAACACCTACTGGCCGCTGATCGTCCCTAATCTTGTGACGCCGTTCGGCATTCTGATGCTGACTCAGTTCTTCAAGTCGATCCCGAAGGAGTTGGAAGAAGCGGCCTATATCGATGGCCTGAGTCGCTTCGGCAGCTACTTACGCATCGCCTTGCCGCTCTCGCGCCCGGCCTTGATCACGTTGGCGATCCTGGCTTTCCAGGCCTCGTGGAACAACTTCACCGCCCCGCTGCTCTTTTTGCAGCGCCCCGAGATGATGACGCTGACGGTGGGGATGAATTTCTTCCGCACTCAGTTCTCGAACGATTTCTCGGCGATCCTGGTTGGCGCGATGTTTAACGCTATCCCGGTGCTGATCCTCTTCTTCATTCTGAACCGCTACTTCCTGGAGAGCGCCAGCTATTCGGGGCTTGCCGGACAATAAGTGCAGGCGTGGGGCGTAAGGGTGGCAAAAAAGCCTGCGCCTCACGCGCCATTCCCGGCGCGCCGCGCCGCACGTCGTATCCTGCGAAGGAGATCATGGGTTACGCTGCCGCAATTTTCGATATCGACGGTGTGTTGGTCGACTCGCCGCATGAACTGGCCTGGCGCGAAGCGCTGCAAGGGCTGATGCAGGAACGCTGGGCGGATCTGGCGGCTACATCGCAATACACGCCCGAACGTTTCACGACCGAGGTTTATCAGGCGCATGTGGCCGGGCGCCCACGTCTCGACGGCGCCACGGCCGCCTTGCGCTATTTCGGCATCGCCGATCCGGCCGGCGAATTGGCGACAATCTACGCGGCCGCCAAGCAAACCGCAATCGAGGATCTGATTCAGCGTGGCGCCTTTCGGGTCTTCGACGATGGCATGCAGTTGTTGTTGCGGCTGCGCGCTGCCGGTGTGCAACGGGCTGCCGCTTCGTCGTCGCGCAATGCGAACGCTTTTCTGGTGCGGGTGCCGGTCGGCGCAACCGAAACGATGCTCGATCTGTTTGATGCGAATGTCTGCGGGTGGCCCGTGCCCGGCAAGCCCGACCCGGCGATCTTTCTGGCTGCCGCCGAGGAGTTGGGCTTGCCGCCGCAACGCTGTGTGGTGGTAGAGGATGCTCCCGCAGGTGTCCGGGCCGCCCGCGCCGCCGGGATGACCTGCATCGGCGTGGCCCGGCTCGATGATGCGGCGCTCTTGCAAACTGCCGGCGCGGATCTGGTGGTGACGAATCTTGCTGATCCGCGTGTGGATGATCTGCTGATCCGTGATGTGATCTGAGCCCTCGTCAATCACAAAAACCCTATGCAAACCCAAATTCCGCTCACCTATACATCCGACCCGCGCTGGCATCTGGTCATCGATGGGTTTACAGCGGCCCGCGAACGCCAGGTAGAGGCGGTGTGTGCGCTGGTTAACGGCTATCTTGGTGTGCGCGCCGCCCTGGAAGAAGGCCACGCGGCCTCGGTTCCGGCTACCTTTGTCGCGGGGATTTTTAATACGCCCGAACAACCACAGGCGCCGGAATTGGAAGCGCCCATCCCCGAACTTGTCGTTATGCCTGATTGGTCGCGCCTGCGGATGCTGCTCGATGGTACGGAATTGCGGCTCGATAACGCCGAACTGCTGGAGCAACAACGCATCCTCGATATGCGCCGGGGGCTGCTGATCCGTACCTGGAAACTGCGCGATCCGCTCGGCCGGATCACCGCCTTTACCAGCATGCGCTTCGCTTCATTGGACGATCGCCGGGTGTTAGGCCAGTTTTTCGACATAACCGCAGAGAATTATAGCGGCACGCTGACACTGGAAACGTTTCTGGACGGCGCCGTCAGCAATGAGTACGAGACGAAGCACCTGGCGATCGACGCGGTTCGCGCCCCTGAGTTCGGTGAATTGCTGGCGGTGCGGACGATTCAGTCAAACTACAAGTTTGCCCTGGCTGCCGCCACATGGCTAATCGCTGCGGACGGCGAAATCTTGAACGGCCACGGATTCAGCGACGATCTGCGCGCCGGCCGGCGCTGGCAGATCGAGCTTGCGCCGGGCCGCACATGCCAGTTGCAAAAACTGGTGGCGGTTGCGAGTTCCCGCGAGGAGGCCGATCCGACGGCGATGGTGATCACCAACCGCGAGCATTTGATCAAGCGCGGAATCGCTGATCTGCTTGCGGCGCACATGGATGCCTGGGCCGCCCGTTGGGAGCGTGGCGATGCCGAAATTCCCGGCGATGACGAACTTCAGCGCCAGATGCGCTTTGCGATCTATCACCTGATCGGCGCGGCCAACCCGGCCGACGATCATAGTTCGATCGGCGCCCGCGCCCTCACCGGCGAACGCTATCGCGGCCATGTTTTCTGGGATACCGAGATCTTCGTCTGGCCGGCGCTGCTCTATACCCACCCCGCAACTGCCCGCGCCCTGCTGATGTATCGCTATCACACCCTGGCCGGCGCACGGGCCAAAGCGAAAGCCTCCGGCTACCAGGGCGCAATGTATCCCTGGGAGGCCGCCGATACCGGCACGGAGGTTACGCCCGATTATATGCTGAGCGGCATGGAACGGGTGCCGGTACTGACCGGCATTCAGGAGCACCATATCTCGGCTGATGTGGCCCTGGCGGTGTTGCATTACCTGCGCGCCAGCGCTGATCGCACATTTCTGCTGGAGGCCGGCGCCGAGATCGTGCTTGATGTGGCGCGCTTCTGGGCCTCGCGGGTGAGATTGGAAGCCGACGGTCAATATCACATCCGCCGGGTGATCGGCCCCGACGAGTACCACGAGACGGTAGACAATAACGCTTACACCAATGGTCTGGCGGCGTATGTGCTTGCGCAGGCCGCCGCACTTGCCGGCGATCTGGCCGAAACTGCTCCGCAGCGCTGGTCGGAACTGGGTGCTGCGCTGAATCTGGCGCCTGATGATCCGGTTCAATGGCGTGTGATTGCCGCCGGCTTAGTTCAGGGTCTTGATACAGCCACCGGCTTGTTCGAGCAATTCGACGGCTACCACAGGCTGGAAGAGATCGACCTGAGCGATCACGATACCAACATCGCCACGATCGATGCGAAACTCGGCTGGCATGCCATGCAGCGCACCAAGGTGCTGAAGCAGGCCGATGTGCTGATGCTGATCATCCTGCTCTGGGAGCAGTATTCGCCCCAGGTGCGAGCGGCGAATTTCGCCTATTATGAGCCGAAAACCAGCCACGACAGTTCACTCAGTGCGGGCTTCCACGCACTCTATGCCGCCCGCATGAACGAGTTGGCGATGGCCGAGCGCTATTTGCGCCGGGCGGCATTGATCGACCTCGATCTTGCCCGTCGCGGGTATGCCGGTGCGAGCGGCGGGGTGCATATCGCCGCCTTGGGCGGGATCTGGCAGGCACTGGCGCTCGGCTTTCTTGGGATGCAACCCGACAACGAGGGCTTGCGCTTCGCGCCGCATATCCCGCCGGCCTGGGGGAGTTTGCGGATGGCCATAACCTGGCGTGGTGCCCAGATCCATGTCACCGCCCAGCCTGATGGTGCAGTTGCGGTAAAGATGAACCACGGCGACCCGATTCGCGTCGCCCGCGCCGATGGACCGTGGCGTACTGCGAGTGTTGGGGAAGCGATCGATCTATGACACCGTAGCGGTGCGTTTCAATGGCACGCGTCTTGCCCCTTTGGCGTGGAGCAAGCTATAACCATTGATCCGGCAAGGGTTTCGTCCGGAGCCGCATGAACGTCGCTAGTGCGTCACGCTGCACGCTATCGCGGCCTTGCATCCGGTTGATTGTAGCCTTGTCGAAGGAGATACTATGAGCGAGCAGACACCCTACCGTACGATTGTTGTGGCCCTGGACGGCAGCAGCGATGCCGAGCGCGCCCTCGTCCACGCCTGCAATCTCGCTCGTGCCTTTGATTCGCGGCTGCTGCTGGTGCGCGCTGCGGAACGCATCAAGCCCCAGGCCAGCGAACGCCCATCGGAGATCACGACGGTTGTGCCGGGCGCAAGTTCGAGTGTCGATCTCGGCGGTATGGCCGCTGCCACCGAACCAGGCACCGCCATGCATCCCGGTGTGGCCAGCGGCTACCCGGCCGCGCCGGTTATTCCGGCACCCGGCCACAATCGCCACCCGGTGAAGGCGGCGGAAGATGTTGAAGCCATCGGCTACTTGCATATCAAAGCCCAGGAGATGCGCGAGGCCGGCTGGAAAGTCGAGCATATGGAGCCGCTCGACAGCCCTTCCGATGCGATTTTGGTCGCCGCGAAGGATCGCGACGCCGACTTGATTGTGATGGCGACCCACAATCGCGGCGGACTGGAAAAGCTGTTCTTCGGCAGCACCACCGACAAAGTCATCCGCGAGGCGCCATGCCCGGTGATGTTGGTGCGGATCGATTAATACGAATGGGGCGGGTTGAAACGCAGCATGTTGCGCCTCGACCCGCCCCGCACCGGCGTTGTTACCTACCCCCGATTATCCGCCCCACCCTTTGCTGAACACCGTATCATCACGGCGCGCCGGCTCGGGATGCGGTAGATGAAGCGCACAATCTGGTCGGCGGCGACGAACATAATGATCAACGCCTGCACAATCTTGATCACGTCGATCGAGAGCGAGGCCCGCACTTGCATCAGGCGGGCGCCGGTAAGCAGTGCGCCCCACAGCAATCCCGAGAAGATGATCCCGATCGGGTTCGAGCGTGCGAGCAGCGCCACGGCGATTGCGTCGAAGCCCAGGCCGGAGAAGAAATCGGCGCTGAGCGAGCCGCGTACGCCAAGCACCTCGCCCGCGCCCGCGATCCCGGCCAATGCGCCCGATAGCGCCATTGTCAACACAATCGTCGCCGGAACACTGATCCCCGCATAGCGCGCCGCATTAGCGTTCGTACCGGCGGTGCGCAACTCAAACCCGATTGTCGTCTTGAACAACAACCACCAGACCAGAAAAACCAGCACTAATGCGATCGGAATGCCCAGGTGGAGCGCCGTTGAGGCATCAACCTGAATCGCGGGTAAACGTGCCGTCTCCTCGACAATTCGGCTGCGGGCGCCGGTGGTATCCGCCGGGTCGCCCAGGATATACGGCGTTTTGCTCTTGATCAACCAGTCCGTCATGCGGATGGCGATATAGTTGAGCATGATTGTCGTGATCACTTCGTGGGCGCCGGTGCGGGCCTTGAGGAATCCGGCGATCGCCGCCCAGGCTGCGCCGCCGAGTGCCCCGGCGAGGATCGCAACCGGGATGTGGAAGATCGCCGGCAGTTGGAGGGTCGTCGCAACCACCACGCAAAAGACCGAGCCGGCGTACAACTGGCCTTCGGCGCCGATATTGAACAGGCCGCCCTTAAAGGCCAGCGCCACAGCCAGGCCGCTGATGATAAAGGGCGTCGCCCGTACCACCGTATCGGCGATTGCGCCGGGCGAACCGAGCGAACCCTGCCACAGCCCGATATATGCCGCAACCCAATCACCGCCGGTGAGGCCGATCATGAATGCGCCGACCACCAGTGCCGTAAAGACGGCGAATACCGGCACCAGCACCGGCGACCAATTCTCCCAGAAAGCCCGCAAGCCACCAGGCTCCGGCGGTGTTCCACGTCCTTGTACAGCTTCAGCCATGTGTGCGCTCCCCAGCTTGCGAGTCCTGGTGCATCTTAGTCTGCGGTACTCTCGATTGATTCCAGTGCGGCGCCGGCCATCAGTAGACCAAGTTGTTCGCGGGTTAGTTCGCCATTCTTGACGGTGGCAACGACTTTGCCGTGGTACATAACGGCGATCCGATCCGAAAGGGCCAGAATCTCGTCGAGTTCGGCCGAAACCACCAGCACCGCCACGCCTTCATCGCGCTTCTTGATGATCTGGTTGTGGATGAACTCGATCGAGCCGACATCGATCCCGCGGGTTGGTTGCGCCGCGATCAGCACTTTCAGATCGCGGGTGAATTCACGGGCCACAATCAGCTTCTGCTGATTGCCGCCGGAGAGTGCGCTGGCCATCACGCCGACACTGGGTGTACGCACATCGAATTCTTTCACCAACTGCTCGGCGTGGGCGCGAATCGCGGCATCATCGCGCACAATGCCGTGGGCATATGGTTCGAGATAGTACAACTCCAGCACGGCATTATCGGTGAGTTGGTAATTTTTCACCAGGCCGTCGCGCTGCCGATCTTCGGGGATGTGAGCGACGCCAAGCTCGCTGATTTTGCGCGGCGGCAGATTCGTCACATTCCGGCCGTTGATCTCAACCTTGCCGGCTTCGGCCGGACGCAGGCCGGTGATCGCCGCGACCAATTCCGTCTGGCCGTTGCCCTGCACCCCGGCGATGCCCAGGATCTCGCCGGTACGTACCTCCAGGCTCACGCCGCTTACCGCCGGCAGCAACCGATCGTCACGCACATACACATTCTCGACTGTCAGCATCGGCGCGCCGGGCCGGGCCTCGTCTTTTTCAACCTTGAGGATCACGTCGCGGCCGACCATCATCGCCGCCAGGCTGCTCTCGGTTGCCGTAGCCGGCGTTGCTTCGCCGACCACACGGCCCGCCCGCAGCACCATAATCCGGTCGGCAACCTCCAGCACCTCACGCAGCTTGTGGGTGATAAAAATAATCGACTTGCCCTGATCGATCAGGGTACGCATAATCCCAACCAGATCGTCGGCTTCCTGCGGCGTCAGCACGGCGGTCGGTTCGTCGAGGATCAGGATATCGGCGTTGCGATAAAGCGCCTTGATAATCTCGACCCGCTGCTGTGCGCCCACCGGCAGGTCGGCGATCAGTGCGTCGGGATCGACTTCCAACCCATACTGACGCGAGATCTCGCGGATCTGCTTTCCGGCGCGGCGGGTGTCGAGCAACATGCCGCGGGTGACTTCGTTGCCGAGAATGACATTTTCGGCCACCGTCATCACCGGCACTAATTGAAAGTGCTGGTGGACCATGCCGATCCCGCGCTGGATCGATTCGTGGGGGTTACTGGCCCGCATCGGCGTGCCGTTCACCAGGATCTCGCCCTCTTCCTGCTGGTACAGGCCGTAGAGAATATTCATCAAGGTTGATTTACCGGCGCCGTTTTCACCAAGTAGCGCCAGCACCTCGCCCTGATACAACTTCAGTGAGACATTGTCGTTTGCGACAACGCCGGGAAAGCGCTTGGTAATACCACGCGCCTCAAGCACAACCGGGCGATCATGGCCGTTCTGCGTCACGTGCCACCTCATTTACTGCGCAGCGGGGATTTCGACAATTGTACCAAAACTCGCCTATCGGCGCGAGTCTGAGCAATGTTGCGCCAGGGCTGGCGCAATCTCTGCCCCAGTGGTGGCTGGAGTTGCGTGAAATTTTACAGCAACTGGTGCTGCGCCAGCGGAATATGCGAGCCATTCTCGCATACCACAAAACGCCTAAACTCGTCCACAGAACTACTCAGCCGCCCAGGCCGCGTGTGCAGCGTATATGGATTTAGGTAAGAGCCTGTGATGTAGGTGCAATCACATGCCAGCGGTTTACAGCTTCGGTGATACCGCTTTGGAGCGTTCCCCGTGTGATAATCTCGCCGAGATTAACCCCTAACCCCACCAGAGTTTGCGCGACTTCAGGTCGAATACCGGTGATAATAACCTGGGTGCCGATCAACTTCAGAGCCTGCGCCGCCTGGATCAGCACCTGAGCAACCTGGGTGTCGATCACGGGGATCCCGGTAACATCAATGATGAGGTAGCGGGCGCCTTCATGCTCGGCCGCACGTAACAGGTTGCTCATAAACACCATCATCCGGCTACTATCGAGTGCGCCAATCAGCGGCGCAACCAGCACCCCCGCCGAGATCGGCAAAATCGGCGCACTTAGCTCGCGGATCGTCTCCTGGGAGCTACGCAGATCTGCGAGCGTCTGGTGCAATTCAGTTTCACGCTTCAGCAGACTTTGTAGCGCTTGCTGAAGATCGCCGGTGCGCTGCGCCACCCGATTCTCAAGATCACTGTTCGCGTCGTGGAGCGCCTGATTCGCCCCCTGCAGAGCCTGGCTCGCCTCTCGCGCAATCTGCAACGCCCGCTCGACACTCCACGCGCCTAGATAAGCTAGAGCACTGATCGTCACAACGAAAAAGATCGCGGAGGCAAAATTACCATCCTCGACTACAACATCACGACTGATCATAAACAACGTAATCAGTAACCCGAGCACCGTAACAGGTAGCGTTTGCAAGCTCGACAACACAATACTGGCGAGCAGAACCGGGATGCTCAGAAAAAAGATCGCCGTTGGATTTGGAGTGGTTACGATGATGATGATAATGCCCAGCCAGGGTGTCCATGTAATCAGATAGGCCGCCGGCCGAATAATGCCGTAGCGCGCCATCACCCCACAGGCGATATAGATGAGCATGCCGCCGAAGATGATCGCTGTTGTGATGGTAAAATCACCGGCGATGATCGAGCGTAATCCAAGGAGCAGAGCGAGGAGCGTAATTGCCAACGAAACGATCACCACCAGGAATCCCTGCCGGCGCAGGTTATCGTCGCTCGTATCAGGGGTTGTCACTTGTTGAAGCCATGAAATGATCGGGCGGTTTTTCGTTGACATAATCTTACCTGCCATGACAATGGTTCGGTGGGTGTTTGCACGTTGCACGAACGCACGCCACTGCTTTATGTTCTCTGTGTTGTGCTACGAGGCACGGGTTGTCCAATCCACAGCAGCATAGCACCTTTTTATTACACACAACCGTCTGAGGCACGTCCATGCACCGCTTGAACCTGCATCGGCAACCTCGACGTACCCCCCCACGTTATTTAGATAATTCGCTTACCAAGCGCCGAAAGCGCCAACTCAATCGCCAGGCCCGCCGTCGCATTCCGCTCGTCAAGGATCGGGTTCACCTCAACCAGATCGAGGCTGCGAATGCCGCCTGAGGATGCCAGCATCTCCATCGCCAGATGCGCCTCGCGGTAGGAGATCCCGCCGAAGACCGGAGTGCCGACGCCGGGCGCCTCTTTCGGATCGACGACATCCAGGTCGAAGCTGACATGAAAGCCGGCGGTGTTATGGCCTGCGACGGCAATTGCTTCGGCGATCACCTCGGCCATGCTGCGCCGGTCGATATCGTGCATGGTGAAGATGCGAATGCCGGAGTTGCGCAATGCTTCGCGTTCCAGCGGGTCGAGATCGCGTGCGCCCACCAGTGCCACGCGTTCGGGCCTGATGGCGGGCGTACGACCGGCCAGGCTGGTGAGCAACGGATGGCCGCGGCCGGTGAGCACAGCCAGCGACATGCCATGAATATTCCCGCTGGGCGTTGTCTCGGCGGTGTTGAAATCGGCGTGGGCATCGATCCAGATCAAGCCGAGTTCACGGGCGCGGGCGCTGCCCGCCACCGATCCGATCGAGAGGCTATGATCGCCGCCGAGGATCAGCGGCAACTGCCGGCGCTCAACACAATCGGCCACGCTTGAAGCCAGGGTCGCACACACGGCGGCAATCGGATCCAGGTAACGCAGGCGATCATCTGCGGCCGGCTCACGCAGTCGCTCCGCCAACGGTACCTCCAGGTTGCCCAGATCTTCACTTAACAGGCCAAGTGCGGCGATGCCGGATCGCAATCCGGTATAGCGCATCGCACTCGGCCCCATATCTACGCCGCGCCGCCCGGCGCCAAGATCGATCGGCACGCCGATAATCGCCACTTCTGTATGTGCCGGCATCATTGCCTCCTTGGATCATGGTTTCTCTGACAGAAAGGTTTATGATTACGCGTTTCTGGCCCTGCTGCGCTTAAGCCAGCACCAGCAATCCCAGTCGGGCCAGCAAGTCGCTCACCAGGGGAATCGCTTCGCGGCTGAGCCGCCAGCCCTCGCCGCTGCGGTCGGCGAGGCGGCCAAGTAGTTGACGGTGGGTGTTCGGCAGCGGCAGATCGGGCAGGAGTGCGCTGTCGCTTTGCACAAGCAATTGGACGCTTGCCGGTCCTTCGAGGGCGGCCTGCGCATAGCCGGCCAGGAGCGCCTCATCATCATTCATCGGGATCAGCGAATTCGGCCCGCCGACCCGATAATAGTCGGCCGGGCCGCGCCCTTTACGGCGGCGGATCACCCAGCCGGTGCGCAACATCGCCGCGCCGTCGGCCTCAGGCACCGGCGTCCAACCCAGTGGTGCAGCGCTGAAGGTGCTGATCCGTTCGCCGCTTGGCAGCGTACGCAGCACCGGCGAGCCGGGCGGCACGGCAGTTGCCAGCGGCGGCAAGAGCGCAACCTGATCGGCCAGGGTTAGCACCTCGAAACTACGGGCGCGCAGCCGGGCGAGCAATCCATCGCGCCGCCAGGTTGTCAGGGTAAACCGATCAACCCTCGCGATCGCCTTCACCCCTGAGCACCGGGCTAAGGAGGGGATTATGGATAAGAAAGCGCCCCGGTCGCACCTCTTCGAGATCAGCCGGAGCGCCGGGACGACGTCGTGACGGCATAATGCTTTAACCGCCGGCGATAGGCATGGAATCATGATCCATTCCTATCACAGGCCCTGTATTCGTTGCAGCGTCGGGCCGGTGTAGGCATGGCAGACCGCCACAGCCAGTGCATCGGCGGCATCATCGGGGCGCGGGCGCTCGGCGAGGCCCAGCGTCATCCGCACCATCTCCTGCATCTGGCGTTTGTCGGCGCCGCCATAGCCTGCGACGGCCTGTTTTACAACCAGCGGCTTATACTCGAAGATCGGTAAACCGGCCTGTTGGAGGGCGAGCAAAATCACGCCGCGGGCCTGTCCGACCGTGATTGCGGTATTGACATTCTTGCCGAAGAACAACTCCTCGACGGCCGCCGTTTCAGGGCGCAGACGCAGCAACAACTCCGTAATGCCGTCGTACAACAGGCGTAAGCGCTCGGGTTGGGCCATACCGCTAGGCGTCGTCAACACACCGAAGTCCACCGGTCGCACCTGGCCGCCATCGGCATCGACTACACCCCAACCCATAATTGCCGTGCCCGGATCGATCCCGATCGTTCGCATGAGTCGCCCGTCTACTCGAATTTGGCCGCAATCTCATCGGTGATTTCGAGGTTCGAAAAAACCTTCTGAACATCATCGAGATCTTCGAGTTTCTCGATCAAACGCATCACCGAGAGCGCCTCCTTCTCGTCGGGTTGGACAAGCGTTTGCGGGCGCATCGTTTTCTCGGCGCCGGTAATCGGAATACCGGCATCAAGCAAAGATTGACGCACCGCGTGCAATTGCGTCCAATCGCAGTAGATCTCCAGCACATCCGCGCTGACTTCGACATCATCGGCGCCGGCATCGATCGCCGCCAACTGCACCTCGTCGGGATCAAGGTCGCTACCGGTCAGTTCAACCGTGATCAAGCCCTTCAGGTCGAACATCCAACTCACCGAGCCGGGTTCGCCGGGGTTCCCGCCGGCCTTATTGATCGTCGAGCGCACATCGGAACTGGTGCGGTTACGATTGTCGGTGGCGGCCTCGATCATCAGCGCGATCCCGCCGGGAGCGTACGCTTCGTAGTAAATTTCCTCAAGCGCCTCCTCGTTCCCTTTGCCCATGCCTCGTTCGATCGCGCGTGCGATGCTGTCGTTGGGCATGTTGTTGGCCCGCGCTTTATCAACGGCCAGGCGCAGCCGGAAATTCATCTCCGGGTCGCCGCTGCCGCCTTCACGGGCGGCAATCGTAATATCGCGGGCGAGTTTCGTAAACAACTGGCCGCGCCGTTGATCCGCCACGCCCTTGGAGCGGCGAATGGTATGCCATTTTGAGTGGCCGGACATAGTGACATAGCCTCCTGGCTGGTAGAAACATGCTCTTCGCATTATAGCATAGCGGTTCGGGCGCAGGCGTGCGCCTGAACCGCTCACTATACGTGTTACACGCTGGGCCTCGCGGCCGTCCACGTAACAGGCTGAATATGCGATAATAGCGTGCAAAGCCGCTCATGGTGCGCGTTTACATTAGTACCCCAAAAATGGCTGCTGCTACGACGGGTGGTTATGGGCAGTTGCGGGCGAGAAAGGATTCGTGATCATGGCCGGCCCCGAAGCATCAATGGACGCGACAGGCGTTGTGCGTTCACTACCGAATGACATTGCCGTTGTGACGACGGCAGTCGGTGATGTGCTGGTTAACTCACCGCCCGAAACCCTCAAGTATTTGTTGGCTGCCGGTATCAACCCGCCGCAGCTTGTGCTGCTGCCGCCCGATCTCGCGCCCGGCCATGAACTTGGCAGTAGTGGCTTTGTGCGCCGCGGAATCAACTATGCCAGTGTCGAGTTTATTATCTACGCCAACTTTTTCGTCAAGAATCGCAAGGCGACCCTGATCACCGTGACGGATCATCAGGCCCGGCGTTTGCGCCGCATGTTGGAAGAGACGATCAACGGCCCCGCCGATCTTGCCGATTACGGTCAGGAGACATGGGTGCGCGGTGAGTGCGCGGCGGTGGCGTTCTTCCCGCCGCTCGGCCGGGCGCCTACCGTCGATGATATGGTGGTGATCACCAGTTTGGAGTCCGGCGGCGGCGATCGTGGCGCAACCAGGATCGCCCTCCACGGCGATCATTTTGTCTTTACTCAGGCCGGTATAACGATCGCCGAAGTCGTCATCCGCACGCACCAGATCGCGCTGCCGCTGACGCTTGCGCCGCCGCAACCGCTTCACCGCCAGGAATTGACATTGCAGTTTATCGGCGGCAGCGACGGCTTCGATCCGGCCGGTATCACTACCTGCTTCCTGGCCTATCTCGGCACCAGTGTGCAAACACAGGCGACACTCTTCGATACGGCAGCGTATCTGCTGCTGCGACTAGGCGAACCTGGGGCTCTCGACCAGCCGACGTCTCGGAAGTGGTCATTTTCGCACCTACACGAAGATCACCCTGGCCGGTCTGCCCCGAATTGATTTTAATGGGCGGGCACCGGGTACGCCTGGTTACCTCGACGATCGTTTACCTTAGTTTGCTGCA
>JAAUQO010000061.1 GCA_012032775.1 Oscillochloris sp.
GGCAACCATGGAGATTGTTCTCTCCCGCGAAATCGCCAACCGCCGCATTTTTCCGGCTGTCGACATCTCCAAAAGCGGCACGCGCCGCGAAGAACTCTTGCTCAGCCCCGAAACGCTCCGTCAGGTCTGGTCGTTGCGCCGAATGGTAAGTATGGTCGGCGATAACGAAGGCGTTGAGTTGATGCTCGCCCGCATGGCTCGGGCGAAAACCAATGCCGAGTTCCTGTCGAACCTGAACAAGCGCGACTAACATTTTGCCGGGTTTCGCGTAGGCGAAATTGCGCCGGCCACCGAAGGGCTATCACCGAAAGACCCCCTGCCGATCCTCGCAGGGGGTCTTTTTGTGGGCAAAAGTTGATATTCCCTTGACAAAACCTGTGCATGGCGGTATAGTTCTTCCTGACCGGTCGGTAAGAACACCAATGTTGGTCAAGAACATTTACTTACCGGTCAGGAAATAGTATGGATGCTCTGGCCCTCGAACCGATCGATAATCCAACCGCCCTCCGTATCATCGATGCGGCGGCACAGTTGTTCTTGCAGCGCGGCTACACCGCAGTGTCGATCACCGATATTATTCGCGCCGCCGAGGTGACAAAGCCGACGATGTACTACTACTTCGCCGACAAAGAGGAACTGTTTTTGCACACTGGTCTGCGGGTGTTGTCGCAGATGGGCGCTGAGTTGCAGGCCACCCTGCGTACGCCCGGCGGCGTGGCCCGCCGGTTACACGCCCTTGCCGCCACAATGATGCGTGATCGCAATCGCGATATGCGCCTGATGCGCCACGAGATGTTTGAGCACCTTTCGCTTAGCCATCGGCGCCACCTGGCCTATGCCTTTAATGTCCATGTGTTCGCACTAATCCAGCAGTTGATGACCGAGGGCCTTGCCCATGGCGAACTAAGTCGTTTCCCGGCCACGACGCTGACGATGATGTTTATGGGGATGTGTGAATCATTTATGGAGTTCGCCGGTAGCGATACCTCAGGCGAATGGAGCGCTTCTGTCGATAGTCCCGGCGCTCCGATTCTAACGCCCGATACCCTGGTCGATCTTTTTCTGCACGGCGCCGGCGGCGCACTTAACGAGCCGTCGCTCGGCCCGGCATAACTGTTGCAACCTCGATACTAAGGATTGTTGTATGACTTCGGTTCCGCAGAATCGTTCACGTGGTTTGCGTCGTCCTTCGTGGCCGGTGATGATCGCCCTGTTCATGGTCGTCGCCGTGGTAATTACCCTCGCCGGTCGAAACTTCCTGGCTGCACCGCCGGATCCGCTCGCCGATCTCACCCTCGTTCCGGTGACGCGCGGCAGTCTCACACTTGGTGTAAGCGCCACCGGCTCGGTTGAGCCGCGCATCCAGGCCGATCTGACCTTTGACGCCGCTGCCGGCCGGGTGAACGAGGTGCTGGTTGCCGAGGGCGATCAGGTTAGGGCCGGCGATCCCCTTATCCAGCTCGACGCTCGCCAACTGAATGCCGAGCTTACCGCTGCCCAAGCCAATCTCGCCGTCGCCGAAGCCGATCTCCTGGCGGTGCGCGAGGGTGCGACGCCCGAGCAGATCGCCGAGGCCGAGGCCCAGGTTGCTGCGGCTCAGGGTTCGTTGGCCCAGACCGAAAGCAGCGTCACCGGTGCCGATATTGCCGCTGCCCGGGCTGGGGTGGATGAGGCGCGGGTGCGCCTGGCCGAACTTGAGCGCGGCCCGAAGTCCGATGCCGTAACCCGTGCTACGACGGCTGTGGAAGAGGCTCGTGCCGAACTCGAACGGCAGCGCAGCGCCCTTACCGCCGCCAAAGAGCAGGCCCGCATCCGGGTTGAGCAGGCCGCCAACAGTGTACGTGAGGCCCAGAGCACCTACTCGACCGCCTACTGGGATAACGAGCATGTCAAAAACAACGAGACCGACCCGCGGAGCGGTCGGCCACTGAGCGATACTGAAGTCCGTGATTTCGCCGCTGCGCTTGATAGCGCCGCCCGCGCCCTGGCCGACGCCGAGACGAACCTGAACCAGTCTCAGGTTGATTATGAGACGGCGAAGCAGAATGAGATCAGCGGCTTGCAGAGCGCTGAAGCCCGTGTGCGCAGCGCGCAGGCTGATCTGGACGAACTACTGACCGGCGCCGATGCCGATGAGTTGGCCTCGGCGCGCGCTCAGTTGGCCCGTGCCCAGGCGGAGTTGGCCGGTTTGACCGGCGGCGAGCGCAGTGCGGCGATCAGTTCGCAGAACGCCAATCTTACCGCCGCACAAGCCCGGTTGGCCCAACTTACCGCCGACCCGCAGTCCAGCGACTTCGCTCGCGCCGAGGCCCGCGTCGCCCAGGCTCAGGCTCAGGTTGAACAGGCGCAGCTGCGGCTCGACGACGCAACCCTGCGGGCGCCCTTCGCCGGCACTATTGCGGCGGTGAATGTTGCCCCCGGCGAGGCGATCAACGCCCAGGGCGCGCCGGTGGTGCTGATCGATGTCAGCCGCTACCTGGTTAATGTTACCGTCGATGAAGTCGATATTGCCCGTGTGTCGATCGGCCAGCCGGTTGAGGTGTTGATCGACGCCCTTGGTGCGCCGACGCTGGACGGTACGGTTCTGCGGTTGGAGCCGTTGCCCCAGACCGACAGCGCCGTCACGGCATACAAAGTCACGATCGAGATCGATCCGGTCGGGCTGGCGCTGAAGCCGGGCATGACTGCCAGTGCCACAATTATCGCCGACGAGCGCAGCAATGTTCTGAGTGTCCCGGTAGCTGCGCTGCGCCGCGAGGGTACGACCAGCCTGCTGAGTGTGGCGATCTTGAATGAAGACGGCAGCAGCCGGATCGAAGAGCGCGCCGTGAAGACCGGACTCACCACCGGCGATCGGATCGAGATCACAAGCGGCCTGGCCGAAGGCGAGCAGGTCGTAGTCCGCTGATCATCCAACGTAAGGGCGAGGCATTTCACATAGCGAAATGCTTCGCCGCAATAGGAAACGATAATGATGAACTACCAACCGACAGTACAGCTCGAATCCATCTCGAAAGAGTTCACTGCCGGCGAGAATAGCTTCCTGGCACTGGATGATGTTTCGGTGACGATCCATCCCGGCGAGATGGTCGCGATCATGGGGCCGTCGGGCAGCGGCAAGAGCACCCTGATGACACTTATCGGTCTGCTCGATACGCCCAGTTCCGGCAGTTACTACCTGGACGGCGAAAATGTCAGTGTCCTGAGCCGGCTTGAGCAAGCGCGCGTGCGTAATCGCAAACTCGGCTTCGTCTTTCAGAACTTCAACCTGCTGCCGCGACTGACGGCGCAGAAGAATGTCGAGTTGCCGCTGGTCTATGGTCGCGTGCCCGGCCGCGACCGCGCTCAGCGCTCCCGTGAGGCACTGGAAGCCGTTGGGCTTGGCTCGAAGATTAATAACCTGCCGACGACTCTTTCCGGCGGCCAGAAGCAGCGGGTCGCGATCGCACGTGCACTTGTGCATAACCCGAGCATGATCCTGGCCGACGAGCCGACCGGCGCCCTCGACACGCGTACCGGCGCCGAGATTATGCACCTGTTTCGCGAGTTGAACCGCGAGCAGGGCCGCACAATCGTTATTGTGACCCACGACCCGGAGATCGGCCGGCATATGGATCGCGTGATCGGCCTGCGTGACGGACGACTGGCCGAGAATATTTTGCACGAATACTACGGCGTCGATGTCTACAATGCGGTCGATCCTGATCCGGTACGAGCCGCCGCCGACTAACATATTGTGGCGCAGATTGCGCCCGCAACAACAGGATTTACGCACTAAGGACAATTCTTTTGCTTCGGGTTGCCGGTTCCGCCGGCAACCTGAAGCAAAAAACAGGTTGGTTCACTCTGCCGAAGGCAAACAGCCCGCCGCAGGCGCGCCGACTGCATAAGCCCCGAGACATACACACTATGCTTAGCGAACAACTCGTCATGGCCCTCGACAGCTTGAGGGCGAACAAATTCCGCTCGCTGCTGACGATGCTCGGCATCATCATCGGCGCCGGCACCCTGGTGGCGGTGCTCTCACTCGGTAATGCGCTCCAGGGCCAGGTATTCGAACAGTTTATCGATCTCGGCACGCGCCGGATCGCAGTAGAAGCAGGCGACCCTAAAGCCAAAGGCGCCCGCGATGTGCCCGGCTACGGCCTGCTCTCAATTCAGGATTACGAGGTGCTGGATGATCTTGTCGCTACACGGCCGGAGCTCTTTCGCACCCTCGCCCCCGAGATCACGGTGAACACCCAGGTGCGAGCCGGCACTGTTGCAGTCCAGGCTTTGCTGGTCGGCACCAACGAGGATTACCAAGATGTTCAGAGTGTGCCGATAGCCCACGGCCGCTTTCTGACCGATGCCGACGGCGAGGCTAGTGCGCGCGTGGGGGTATTGGGCTATCTGGTGGCGCGGGACTTGTTCGGCGAGGATGAGCAGGCCCTTGCCGGCGCGATCGGCCGCATGGTTGAGATCAACGGCCAGCCGTTGACGATCATCGGCATTGTGCGTGAGAACGGCGGCCCGTTCTCGACTGATGGACGGGTATTTGCGCCGGTGAATACGGTGCGCCTGCGCTTGATCGGCAATCTCGATTTGCCGGGCCGCGGTTTGCAGATGAGCAGCATCCTGATTGGGATCACCAGCGAGCAATTGGTGGAACCGGCTGAGCAGGCGATCGTGGATACGCTGCGCCTTACACGTGATGTGCCGCAGGGCGCAATCAACGACTTCGACCTGAGCCTGCCGACCCAGGCTCTGGATGTGTTATCGGGAATTAATGGCGCGATCACCGGCTTTATCGCCGTGGTTGCCGGCATCAGTCTGATCGTCGGCGGGATCGGGATTATGAACATCATGCTGGTGGCCGTAACCGAACGTACCCGCGAGATCGGTGTGCGAAAAGCCCTTGGTGCCAGCGACAGCGATGTGTTGGGCCAATTTGTGCTTGAGGCATTGCTGCTCAGCCTTACCGGCAGCCTGATCGGCGTCGGCGGCGCAATCGGCCTGGTGCTGTTGATCAGCCTCGCCACCGGCATCGGCACCGGGATCTCCTGGATTGGCGTGAGTCTGGCGCTCGCCTTTGCCTCGGTGATCGGTCTAGGCTTCGGCTTCTACCCGGCCCGCCGGGCGGCCATGCTTCAGCCGATCGAGGCGCTACGTTACGAGTAGACAGCATAGACTATCAATCGGCGACATTGTAAGGGGCGGAGCAATCAGCGGATACGAAAAAGCTCGGAGAATATTCTCCGAGCTTTCGTATTGGAGCGGGAGACGGGATTCGAACCCGCGACCTGCACCTTGGCAAGGTGCCGCTCTACCAACTGAGCCACTCCCGCACCGATTTTTGCCCACCAATACGCAACAGCCGGAGTATAGCATACTCTTTTCAATCGTGCAAGTCGGGTATACTGGCGCCGAGATCGTTCTGCAATGAGGAAGATTATGGCAGTAGCGACGGATCGTGCGCCACGGCAGCGTCTTGGGCGGCGACTGGATGTAAAGCCGTACTATCGGGTGGTTGAGCAGACGCCGGGCAAGGTACGGCTTGAGTCGTACGAGGAAGCCAATCGTAAGCCGGGGATCAGCCGGCTCGTGCTTGGGCTGGTTATGATCGGCATCGGGATGGGGATCGTGGTCAGCGGCTCGCTGGCGGGAATCGGTGGCGCCGGCTTCGGAGTTGCGGCGATCAGTGCGGTGATCGGCGGGTTGCTGGTGAGTTTTGGGTTTCAGCGTGCGGCCGGCGGATATGCCGTGCTCACTACCCGCAACGCGATCGAGATCGACGCCGGCGAGGTGCGCTACATCCAGCATAATCGCCTGGCCGGCGAGCGCCGTCAGGTTCTGCCGCGCGCACAGATCAGCGGATTGCAGGTTCGCCGCCGGCCATTAGCGGTCGGCAGCGTGATCAAGCAGATCAAGCCGATTGCGGTGCTGGAACTGGTTGCCGGCGATACGAGCTGGATTGTCGATAGCGCAGCGGATGGGGCGGATTTGCGCGCTGCGGCCCAGGCATTGGCGGAGATCCTGGGCATGGATCTCCGCCAATAAATGAAGCGGCGGGTTGCGCAGTCTTGCGCAACCTGCCGCTTGCCTATTCCTTTTGGCTATTCCTTACTGGCCGCTACCGGGTGGCAGGAGGTCGGGGAAGTTGATGCCCGCCTCGACACCCCACTGATACCAGTTATTCACGAAGTCGGGGCCGGTGAAGAAGACACCGATTGCGCCGGTGACACCGCAGAGCCAGGCGAACCAGAAGGCCCACAGGTGGATCGAGTAGGCATTGGCGTTGAAGCCCATGCACCAGCGCCAGAGCAACTGAGCGCGCTCGGTGCCGGTGCCGGGGGCCTGGATCTCATTCCACTCTTCATGGGCGGCATATTTCTCCAGGGCCACAATTGTAGCGGCGTGCATCGCCAACAGCAGGGTACTGCCGAGAAGGAAGAAGATCGAGAGCATGTGGAACGGGTTGTAGTAGAAGTTCCCGTAGCGTACGCTCACATTATTCGTCCAGTCGAGCAGAGCTTTGATACCGTGGGCGGGCGCTTCCGACCAATCGGCCATCCACATCGGCCGGATGATATAAATCACCAGGTAAAGAATGATCGCGCCGGTGAAGCCGTAAGCCAGGTAAGGCTTGATTCCGATGGCTCTGGCGCGGGTGTAGATGTGCATGTACCAGCACAAGATCGACACCGTGAGGAAGAAGGTCGCAATCAACCACCAGCCGCCTTCAGCCAGCGGCGGAAAACTGAGGCCGTACACCGTTGACGGCGGATCGACCTGCAACACGACGAAATACTTGGCGAAGGCCAGGGGATTCCAGTTCACCTGCGAGGCCATCACCGCCAGCCAGATGAATGTAAAGATCCCGCCGCTTACAAATGCGGCGACATTCCAAAATCCCAGGTAATACGGCCCGAATTGGCTATCGAAGCCGAGATTCTCCAAAACTGGCAGTTCAAGTTCCCGGCCAACCCGCCCATCCCCACGTGGCCCGAGTTCAAGGTCACCCGATGGCCGATTAATAGTTGCCATAACAATATCCTTCAAGGTGGCTACAAGCCCGTGAGCTTGCGATGCGATAGGCGACATTGGATCCGGCCCGGTACGCCCAAGCTATGTTCCGTGCATCGCCTACACGCCGCTCCACCAGGGCAGATTGTTCCAGAAATTCCAGAAACTCACCCAATCCTGCACCGGCCAACCCGAGAGCAGAATACACAGATCCGCCGAGAGAATCCCGCCCAACGCCACAATCAAACCCAGGCGATGGATGCCGGTCTCGCCGACCGAGTAGTACTGTACATCGCGGAAGAAGACATTCTCGATGTCGCCGCCTTCAGGGCCACGATACTGGGTGGCGCTCAGAATCAGCGAGCCGTGTGCCGCCAGCAGGAAGGTCGAGGTAAATAAGCCGGTGATACCGATCGCATGGAATGGGTTATAAAAGAAGTTATTGTAGCGGTAGCCGAAGTTGGAAACCCAGTCCAGGTGGGGCATAACCCCTAACACAAAGCCTTCGTGCCATTGGCCAAGGGCAATCGGGCGGATGATCTGCAACACAAGCCAGGCCGACACGGCCACACCGAAGGCGATCGGCACATGGTAGCCCATATCGAGCTTCATGCTGATATCGACCTGCCGCATCATCCAGCCGACAAAGGCCAGGGTCGCGAAGAAAACGGTGATCTGCCAGGCGAAACCCGGCTGGCCGGGACTGACGAGCGCCAACCCGACTTCAGCCGGCGGTGGGTCGAGCCGGCCGGCGAAGAAGTTCTGCGGGATGGAGTATGGCCCGAGAAATACCGTCTCCCGGAGATAAAAGTACGAGCCGAAGATAGTTCCAAGGACGCTGATAAAGCCCCAGAAGCCGACGTAAAACGGCCCGACCCAGAAATCGAATGGGTCGTTCTTAAAGATCGTACTGAATGTGGTACGTCCTTTGATCTTGTACTCCGGCTCCAGTTCCTCGATTGTCCGCCCACCCGGTACGCGTGTGTTACGCGCACCTTCGAGAACGGTATACGAGAGGTCCGGAAAACGCGGATCCTTCGCCTTGCTCATACCGAAATCCTTTCCAGCCGCTACGGAGTGCCGGCCCTGGGGTGGGGCCATCGTCCTGCGGTCGAAACAACATGGATCGACAGACTATGCGATTGCAGAAAAGAAAAAAGTTGAATGTTTGGACAAAGTATAATACGCCGTAATATGCTTGTCAAGCAACAAGGAATTCGGGATAATGACGCATACGAATGCGTTAGATAACGCCTTGATCCGAAATATGTTCCTAGAAGTTTGAATGATAAGTTATGACATATAGTGAAATAAACGCACAGCTTCTGCCCACCTCTGGCCGGTATGGGGGGTAACGAGATGCGCCGGTGACAGCTTGCCTGGCCAGCCGTTTACGGTCTTCCCAATCCCCTAACGCTCGGCTAGTGCAACCTGCGTCGGGGTGTTCTGTAACCTGAACAGAAATGTGAGGATGGCGCTCATGATCAGGCCGCATGCCAGGATCATCAAGGCACCCGCCGGCGGGCCGCTGCCCACCAGCAATACTCCGAGCAGCGCCGGAATACCGAGTCCGCCCAGATTTCCTAGTGCCAGTACCAGGCTTGCCGCCGAGGAACTGCCGCGTCCGACAAATGCCGTGATCGCCATTGCACTCGGGAAGATCGGCCCGCACGATAGGCCAAGCAGCATTAACGCAGCCAGCATCGCCGTGAGATTACCGATCGCCAGGAACAGGCCGGATGCACCGAAGATTAAACCGATGACACATATCAGCAGCAGCATTTGTGGCGTCATCCGTAGTCCCAGCAGGGCGCCCAGCCCACGTCCGACGGTTAAGGCAGCCCAGAAACTCGTTGCCCCAAAGGCCGCTTCGGCCGCCGTGATCGCGGCGCCACGTTGCAACAGTTCGACAACCCAGCCGCCGATCGCGATCTCAAGCCCGGTATAGATCAACAGCATCAAGCCGATTAGCCAGAGCGCGGGGATGCCGGCGGCGGCCCGCAACGACGATCGCGCCGGTGGCGCTGTTGCCTCAGCATAACCCGGCACCAGCAATAGTTGGATCAACAAAAGTCCGGCGCCGCACCAGAGCACCGCCTGGGGTATGCCGAACCGTACCGCCGCCAGGCCGGCGATCGTCGGGCCGAGGATCGAACCGAGGCCGAAACAAAGATTGAGCAGACTCAGTGCGCTGGCGCGACGGGTTGGGAAGAGCTGCGCCGCCAGGACATTGCCGCCGGCCAACAAGCAGCCGAAGCCGAGGCCCGCAAGGAGCGCGCAAAGCAACATCAGATCCAGGCGAATGCTGAAACTTATGCCGAGCATGCCCAGGCCCATCAGCAGAGCGCCCAGGCCCAGTACCGGACGTTGTCCGGCCCGTTCGCCCAGGGGCCCGGCGCCAAACTGTGCCAGCACCCCACCGCCGGCAACCGCCGTAAACAATCCACCCAAGGCCGCGATCTCAACGCCGCTATTCAAAGCCAACTGCGCCAGCGATGGGCCGACACCTGAGAGGGCAGTGCCGGCCGCCAGGTACAATCCACAAAGCAACCCCAGACTTACACGTGGCCCAAAACGCATCAGCGAGCCTCCTGCCGGCGCCACTCGCTGTGCAAAAGCGCATACTGATACTCGTCGCGGTATGCGCCGTGACTCCACCAGTGTTGCAGGAAGTGAGCTTCGCGGCGCATAGCGACCCGTTCCAGCAGTGCGACCGACGCATGATTCGCACAATCAACCAGGGCGATCACTCGGTGCAGTTCGAGCCGTTCGAAGGCATACCGAAGAACCCCGCGTACCGCTTCGGATGCATAGCCGTTTCCCTGGTGGATGCGGGCCAACGTATAGCCGATCTCGGCCTGGCGTCGATCGTGATCGAGGAGTTTAAAGTAGACATCGCCGATCAGCAGATTATCGACCGCGCGGGCGACCGCGAACTGAAACCCCGGCCCCGGAACTCCGGGTTCTGCCTGCGCCATCTCATCGATAAAAGCGCTCAATTCGGCCTCGCCCAGGGCCGACCAACTTTGGAAGCGGGCGACTTGCGGATCGTTGCGGTATGCGAAGAACTCCGGCAGATCGCGTGGTTCAAAGCGGCGCAGATGGAGTCGCGGCGTTGTAATCAGCATATCGTTTTGCGACATAACATATTTCCTGCGTTCAATTCAAATCCAAACAAAAAGCGCCGTAATGCTGGCGGCGCTTTCATCACACGATAACCCCGTGAATAGTGAGCAGTCCGGCCGTGGTTACGAGACCTGTGCCAACCGGCGTGCTGCCCAGGCGGCGGCATTCTGCGCCACCAATTCGTCGTAGAGGCCGATCATCCGACGTGCGATCGCCGTCCAGCCGTACTCCGTCGCGCGACGACGTGCTCCGGCCTGTAACTGTGCGCTGAGGGCCGGATCTGCAATGGCTCGTTCGATCTGGGCGGCCAGGGCGACATGATCGTTCGGTGGGAAGAGTAAGCCGCTGCGGTTGTCCTCGATTGTTAGGGCGAGGCCGCCGGCATTCGAGGCGATCACCAGTGCGCCGCAAGCCATCGCTTCGAGTGCAACCAGGCCGAACGACTCATAGTGCGAGGGAACCGCGACGACATCGGCGGCGGCGAAGAAATCCGGCAGTTGCTCTTGGGGGCGGGCGCCGAAGAATTCAACCTGCTCGGCGATCCGCAATTCGCGGCGCAAGGCATCGAGGCGGCGCTGTTCACTATTCCATTGCGCCGTTTGATGCTCATCGTCGCCGCCGACCAGCACCACCCGCAGGCGCGAGCGCAGATCGGGCCTGCGCTCGATCAGCAGTGCCGCCGCACGAATCAATGCATCCATTCCTTTGAGCGGTTCCATACGACCGACACAGAGCAACACGACTTCGTTGGAATCGAGTCCAACTCGATCGCGGGCCGCCGAGCGATCCTGGGGTTGGAAGCGCCGTAGATCGACGCCGCAAGGGATCACCCGAATCCGTTCGACGTCGGCGCCATAGTTCCAGACCATTTGTGCGCGATCAAGCGACGTTGCCGCCACAACTGCGTCAACTTCAGCCATAAGGCGCTGCTCAATCGCGATCCGCCGGCCGGTCTCCGTCTCTTCTTTACTGCGGGCGACACTATTCTTCATTGCGCCGAGGGTATGGAACATATGCACAACCGGCACCCGCCAACTGCGGCGCAGCATCAGAGCCGCCTCGCCGGAGAGCCAGTAGTGGCTATGGATCAGATCGTAAGTCAGATCTTCGCCGTCGGCGAAACAGCGTACGCGACTGACGAACTCGGGCAAGTAGGTCAGCACCCAATTCTTATCGTATGGTGCAGCCGGGCCGGTATGGAGGTTGATCAGGCGCACACCACAGGAAAGCGGTTGAATAGTAGGCTCGGAACGATCCTGGCTGCGGGTAAAAATATCGACCGGAACACCACGGCAACCCAGCTCGCGGGCCAACTCGCGGACATAGACATTCATGCCGCCGGCCTCTTTCCCACCCAGACGTGCCAGAGGGCTACTATGGACACTCAGCATCGCGACACGCACCGAACGCTCCTCTTCGTAACAGATCAATGCCGCGTTTGCCCTGAAAACGGGCTTTCGCCCTGATCATGGCACGCGGCATATCCCTGCATTGGGTATAATCGGCTCCATCTTTGTGGGAATTCTTCCCACGCTGCTGTCTTTGTACCACAACTCCCAGTAGCTCACAAGCGACTATAGTGGGAGAATCAGTGCGGCAGCGCGGCAACAACGATCATCTCGGTGTAGTTATGTGGCTCAATTAAACAACCGGTAGTAAAACAGTGCGGCGATAGCATAAAAGCCCTGGCTAGGCTTCATCTTCTTGCCTTCCTCGTAGGTGCGACCGATATAGCTGATCGGCACTTCGAGGATACGATAGCCGCGCTTGAGCACTTTGGCGGTAATCTCAGGTTCGAGCCGGAAATCGTTGCTTTCCAGATTCAGGTTGCGGATAATCTCGGTACGCATCACCTTATAACAGGTTTCCATATCCGAGATCCAGCAATTGAACAGAAAATTGGTCAGGAACGTCAGGCTCTTGTTGCCGACCGCATTCCAGAAATACATGCCGGTATGGCTACCGAGGAAGCGTGAGCCGAAAACTACATCGACCCGGCCATCGACAATCGGTTTGACGAGGGCATAATAATCATTCGGGTCATATTCCAGATCGGCATCTTGAATAATGGTAATCTTGCCGCGGGCGTGGGCCAGGCCACTCCGAACCGCCGCCCCCTTCCCGCGATTAGTGGGATGACTGACGATGGTAATGCGAGGATTGCGGGCCACAGCGGCCTGCAACAATTCGAGTGTATGATCGGACGAGTGATCATCAACGGCGATGATCTCTTTGTCGATATCGATCGCCTCGACCTTCTCCAAAATCAGCGGGAGCGTAGCCGCTTCATTGTAGCAAGGCATAATGATCGAGAGCAGTGGTTGATCCATAAAAAGCCATTAAGCGCTAAAACAAGCGAATGCGGTGCATTTGCACCGCACTGAGAACGTATGACCGATACCATCCTCAAGGCGAGGCTACCGGCCGATCATTGGGCGCAGGATCGGTCGAGGTAACCGTTGCCAGGCGTGGTCGTAGCACTTCCAGATACAGGGCCAATAACACGCCGAACAGGCTGCCGACAACAAAGCCGATCGCGCCTTGCAGCACAATCTGCGTCAAGAGCGACGGTGGCGAACTGATCGTACTGCTGAGAAAAAGCACCGAAACCAGGGGTGTTGACTCGGCGATCTGCTGTTCTTCGCGTTTGCGTTGCAAAACCTCCAGCGAAGAAAGCGCGATATCACGACTCTGGGTTAATGCCCGTTGCTGGCCATTCAGTTGTTCAGCCTGCTGCCGGAGCAAAGTCAATTCATTCTCATATTGCCGGCGGGCATCGGCTTCAAGGCCAATCGTAGCGGTCTCACCGCGGATAATCGCATCGGCGAGGCCGGCTGCTTCAGCGCTCAATACATCACGTTGCTGCTCCAATGCCGCGATCAACTGTGCGAGATCGGCCCGGGCTGCGGCGGGATCGGTTGCGAGTGCGGCCGGATCGACAATTTGCAACTGCGTTGCGGCGGCAGCGGCGGGTGCATCAACCAGACGCGCGCGCAAACTCAGTGCAGCCAGCCGATCGGCAAGTCGATCGGACTGGTTGGATTGTAACTGGATTTGCAGTGTGCGCGCATCGGCGAGGATCAAATCGAGTTCCTGCGTCCGCGAGAGATACTGCGTATAGAGCGCCGTACCGGCATTCGTCGAGCCGTCAAGCAGGCCGTTGATCCGCTTGATCTGTTGTTCAACCTCGACAAGTTCATTCCGGCTCAAGAACTGCTCAAGTTGCGTTTGCGCCGCGACGTAGCGCTGCTGCGAGTCGGTGATCTGCTCGCCGATCAAATTCAACCCGGCAATATTGCGACTATACGCCGCCGTCACCAGACGCTCATAATTGCGACCCCAGGACTCGGCCAATTCGAGCGCCTCGGCATCGCTTGCCGCAGAGGCCGTAATTCGCAACAAGTCGCCCTCGGCCGCAACCTGAATCCGATTCAGCAGATCTTCGGTTGACATTCCGGCAACCGCCGGGATCTCAGCCGCCACCTGCGTGGCGATCGCATTACTTTGGGCCAGACCGATCAGGGCCTGCCGTTGAAAGGTTACATTTGTCAGCATCGTCGCATCGCGTGTGACAAAGCGTGAGTCAAGGTTAATTTGCGATGCAGCCGGAATGATCAAAACAGTGGACATTGCCTGTCCGCCTCGCGGCAACAGAATGGCCGCTCCGGCAGCTACAACCGCAACCAGGAGAGCTAAACCGAATATCAGGCGCACATGGCGTAATAAAGCGGAGATATAAGGCCGCAGATCGATCTCATCATTCATAAAAATTGCTCTTGGCGGGGTATCGGCAGGTATGCGCTAAACCCGATTTTGGCGCGGCGATTGTAGCAGATGGCTCACGCCCCGTCAACCAATACTACCTCTTTAGTACGCGCCGTGTCCTTGCCAAACCACCAGCAGCGTTTTCAGCAAAATACGCACATCGAGCCAGAACGAATAGTTCTGGATGTAGTACAGATCATCTTCGGTGTGGAGGTGCATCGGCTTATCGCTGCGGCCATTCACCTGCCACCAACCGGTAATACCTGGTGGGACGCGGAAGCGTTGCCATTGCCAGGGTTCATACTCTGCGGCAATATAGGGCATCTCGGGGCGCGGTCCAACCAGGCTCATCTCGCCGCGCAGCACATTGATCAACTGCGGCAACTCGTCCAGGCTGGTACGGCGCAGCTTCCGGCCTACCCGCGTCACCCGCGGGTCGTCGCTACGCTTATGAATCAGACGCCCGCTTTCATCACGCTGCGCTACTTCATGCCAGCGCCGCTCGGCGTCCTGATACATACTCCGAAACTTGATCATCTTGAAGCGACGGCCCTGTTCACCGATTCGCTCTTGCAAGAAAAACACCGGGCCGCGCGATTCAAGCTTGATGAGAAGGGCGATCAAAAGCAACAACGGGCTAAGAATCAGCAGCAGAACTGCGCTGGTGACAATATCAAATAAGCGTTTTAAGACCCGTTGCGGTGTTGTTAAGGCCGACTCGCGGAGTGAAATCAGTGGAATACCGCCGACCGCTTCAACCGGGGTACGGGCGAAGGTCAGGTCGAGGGTATCGGGGGTCATATGAACCATCACGGGCTGACGGAGCAGTTGCAGCGAGAGTTTGGCGATCAAGTCGTGCTGGCTGGGTGGAAGCGAGAATATCACCTCATCGACATGGTTGGTAGTAACAATCTCCAGGGTTTGGGCGATCGAACCAAGGCGCGGGATCGGACTTGGCGCATCACGATCATCACTGACATACCCAACAACCGTCACACTCGTCCAGGGCCGTCGAGCGAACTCATCGGCGAGCCGTTCAGCCGTCAATGGATCCCCGACAATCAGGGCATGACGACGCCAGGTGCTTTCGTTGCGAATGCGCGCGTAGGTACGAAAACCCAGATGGATGATCAACAATGCCCCCAGATCGAGGCCAACAAAGTAGAGGAATTGCAGCCGGCTGACATCGCGGAAACTAAGATACAACAAGCCGGCGAAACATGCAGCCGCCAGTATCACCGAGCCTAGCAGGCGCCCGATCGCCTCCGGCAGGCTGCGTGTAAACAAGGTACGTTGGGGGACAAGAATCAGAAACGCCACAATCCAGATCACAGTTACCCCAGCATACAGCACCCAGGGCACCTGTGTTTCTTGGAGGGAGAGATCGTACCCGATCGCAATCTGCGGGCGAATTTTGCTTGAGAGGAAAAGGCAGAAGAGTGTTGCCAGAATATCCCACAGCAACACACTGCCTGTCAGCCGGACCCGAACCCTTTCGAGCATAAGGCACCTGTAGGGTTACACAACGAGGTGTCACCGCAGCTGCGCCGTCGCCATAGTTCTCATCGACTTGGATGAGATGACAAACCGGTGACAAAGCCGCAGTAGTGTACCACCATCAGCCATTCCCGGCAACTTGCAGTAATGCGAAATGCTCCATGTACTAGTTCGGTTGTTCTGCCCATGGGGCGGAATGACCTGCCTATCGGACGTTGCGCAAGGCCTGATTAACGCATTGCGTTACCTTGACACTGTTGTCAGCCGCGTGCTATAGTTCGTGGCATAACGCAGTGTGTAAAACGCCGAGGATTGTTCATGTCGCAGCGGTTGATCGCCGATGATCGCCCGTCGTTTGCCGGCCGGTTGCCGGTACGGATTCTGATACGCCTGGCCCTGATCGCTCTGCTGGCAGTAAGCATTATTCGTGCCAGAAGGCGGCTTATTGCCCGTCTGTTCAGGTTACGACCGCCTGAATATCGGGTTGCGATCACGCGCGATATCCCGGTTCATATGCTTGATGGGGTGCGGCTGTATGCCGACCACTACCGGCCGCTGGCGGAGCAATCGTTCCCAACAATCCTGGTGCGAACACCTTACGGCCGGGCCGGCGATTATGGTGTGTTCGGGGCGTTTCAGGATCTGTTGTACCGCCTTTTCGCCGAGCGGGGCTACCATGTGATCGTGCAGACGGTGCGTGGGCGCTATCGCTCGGACGGCGAGTTTGCAGCATTTGTGCATGAAGCAGGCGATGGCCGGGCGACGATGGAATGGGTTGCGGCACAACCATGGTTCGACGGCAACCTCGGGATGTGGGGGCCGAGCTACCTGGGCTATGTGCAATGGGCGGTGGCCGCCGAAGCGCCGTCCTATCTGAAGGCGATCGTTCCGCTGATCACCAGTAGCCGTTTCTCGAAACTTTTCTATCCCGGCGGCGCCTTCGCCCTGGAAAGTAGCCTGCGCTGGATCTACTTATTGGATGCGATGGTTGGCCCCAGTCGTACCTTCGACCGCACGGCACGTAAGCGAAGCGGCGCCGCAGCGACCGAGCGTGTGCTTGCGCCGGTATTTGCGGCACGGCCGCTGAATACGGCCGATCAACGGGTACTCGGTCGCTCCAATCCCGATTATCAGCGTTGGCTCGAATCGAGCGACGGCACGAGCGCCTATTGGCGTTCGGTCGATCACCATAGCGGGCTTGCGAAGGTTGATGCGGCGATACTGCTGGTGGCCGGTTGGTACGATATTTTTCTCAATGGTCAGTTGGCCGATTATGCCGCCCTGTTGGCAGCCGGTCGAACCCCGTACCTGAGCATCCTGCCGGTTGCCCATATGAATGTCGGGGCGCAGATCGAGGGGATGCGGCAGGGACTCTGGTGGTTCGACATCCATCTGCGTGGGCAAACGGAGCAGATCGATAGCCGGCGGCCGGTGCGCTTGAAGGTGATGGGCAGCCGGGAATGGCACGAGATGGATTTTTGGCCGCCGCCGGCCGAAATGAGCCGTTACTACCTGCACCATGGCGGAGAATTGTCGGATCAGGCGCCGAGCGCACAAATGGCCTCGCCCGGCACAAGCATGTATCGCTATGATCCGGCCGATCCGACGCCCTCAATCGGTGGCCCGGTGCTCAGTTCGCAAGGCGGGCCACGCGATCAGCGTCCGATCGAGCGGCGCTCCGATCTGCTATGCTTCACGACGGCGCCGCTTCCCGCAGAAGTTGATGTGATCGGTCATGTGCGCCTGGAGTTGTATCTGCGATCGAGTCTGGAGCATACCGATATTGTTGGGCGATTGTGTGTCGTCGAAGCAGACGGCCGCAGTATTAATGTGTGTGAAGGCATTCTGCGCGTCGGGTTCGAGGTTGGTGAGCGGCAACCGGACGGCAGTCGTAAAATCGAGATCGATATGTGGGCCACGGCGCAGCGATTCCGCCCTGGGCAACGGATCCGCGTCCATGTGTGTAGTGCGGCCCATCCACGCTGGAGCGCTAATCCCGGCAGCGGCGAAGGATTGGGCAACGCAACCACGTTGCTGCCGGCCACCCAGATTATTTACCACGACTACCTGCATCCTTCGGCGCTGGTATTGCCGATCGTCAATCACGCTACCCGTGCTCGCATGGAGCAGGATACGGCACCTGGGGTTGAGGATACTGCGGCTGCGCGGAACGTAGAGCAGTAATGCTCATTTCGTATTGACATATTAAGGAGGCTACGACGATGGAGTACGAGCATAGCGAAGAAATTTCCATGTTACGGCAGACGATCCGCGAGTTTGTGGACAAGGAAGTCCGGCCGATCGCGCGCGCGATCGATGAGGAGGAGCGGGTTCCTTTTGAGACGATGCGCAAAGCCGGCGAGCTTGGCTTACTCGGCATCCCTTTTCCCGAGCAGTACGGCGGACTGGATATGGGTATCACCGGCTACTGTGTGCTGATGGAAGAGTTGAACCGTGTTTGTGCGAGCCACACCACGATTATCGGCGCCCATGCACAGTTGGCCGCAATGAGCATCTACCTGGGTGGAAATGAGGCGCAGAAGGATTCTTACCTCAAAGCCTTGAACGAGGGCCGTATGTTCGGCGCCTGGGCGCTGACTGAACCGGGCGCCGGATCTGATGCGGCGCATATCAAGACGACCGCCGAGCGCCAGGGTGACGAGTGGGTGATCAATGGCCAGAAGATGTGGATCACCAACGGTAGTTTCGCCGATCTGATTATTGTGCATGCGGTAACCGACAAGAATTTGGGCCCGCGCGGCATCAGTGCCTTTATTGTGTCGAAGGATGCACCCGGTTTCAAGGTCGGCAAAGTCGAAGATAAGATGGGCTTGCGGGCTTCGCATACGGCCAGTCTGTATTTTGAAGATTGCCGCATCCCGGCCGAAAACCTGCTTGGCCCGCTGAACGGCGGTTTCCCGCTTGCGATGCGTACCTTGGACATCGGGCGCTGTGGGCTCGGCGGCAGTAGCCTTGGTGCAGCCAAGGAAGCGTTTGAACTCAGCCGCAAATATATGGTCGAGCGCCAGCAATTCGGGCGGCCGATCGCCGACTTCCAGGCGATTCATTTCAAGCTGGCCGATATGGCGGTACGGATCTACACAATGGAGCAGATCGTGTATGACTGCGCCCGCCGCGTTGATGCAGGTAAGCCGGCGACGATTGAGAGCAGTATCGTCAAGCTTTACAGCACCGAAATGGCCAGTCAGGTGATCGATGAAGCGATCCAGATCTACGGCGGCATGGGCTTCTCACGCGAGGTGCCGTTGGAGCGGATGTACCGCGATGCACGCGTTACCCGAATCTTCGAGGGTACGAACGAGATCCAGAAGCATGTGATCGCCAGCGAATTGCTCAAGCAGATTGGGCATAAGATCAAGCTTTACTAAAATCGCCGGTATGTCAGGACTGTCGGTAGGAGCGCGAGGCCGGTAGGGGCGCGGCATACTGCGCCCCTACCGGCTTTTTAACCTCCGCGCAACTTCGGCGTCACGGGGGCGTAATCTACTCACCTTGTGCGGGTTAGTTCCTCGTCAGTATGCTATCAGATGCCACTCATAATCTGTTCAGGCCGGCTTGCCCACGACACCCTGAACCTGGTAGCCGCAGGAGGAATGTATGCTCGCCCCACGCACACGGAGATTCGTAGTTCTTGGACTTACGCTCAGCCTTGGCTTGATTCTGACGGTCTTCGGCTATGGCGCATTCGCCTCGGCTGCGACAGTCACCGTCTTTACACCCCACGGTACGGCCTATTGTGAGCGCACTGGCGCCTATGCGCCGGCAGTGCATCAGACGCACACATTTCTGACCCGCTTCGATTACTATCGGGTCGCCGGCGGCCCGGCCGGGCCTAATCCCGAGCCGATTGAAGTCGATATCACTTTTCCTGATGGACGGGTGTTCACAGTGACGGCGAGCGCATTGCTCGACGGTGTGATCGACATGCCGACCAATTTCCCCTTTGCAACCGTGAGCAATGTTGCCGGTCAGGTGTCGTTGAACCTGACTGTCCCCGGCCAATGGCCCTATGGCTGCTATACGATCACCGGGCGCGGCCTGTTCAGCGGCGGCTTGCATAACGCCAACGGTTATTTCGTGGTGACGCCGGGCGGGCAGCCGGGGCCGACCGGTAATGTCAGCCTGTGGATCTCGCGGTTGGGCCAGAACATCAGCGCCGCATTCCAGGGCGACCTGGTGGAAGCTGATGCGCGCGGCTTTATCGGCGGCGAATATGTTTCGTTCTGGCTGACGGCGCCCGATGGTACGGTGATCAATTTCCCGCCCGGCCAGCAGGTTTTGCAGACGGCGCCGAATGGTGCGGTAAGCACGTCATTCCAGTTCGAGGGCAAGAACCCGGTCGGCATGTATACGTTCACGGCGTTGGGCAACACCAGCGGCGCGCGGGCCTTTGCACAGTTCGAGTTGCGTTCACGGCCGGTGAGCCAGAGCGGCCCGGCGAGACTCAACGTGGTGGTGCCGGCGGGTCAGGCCGGGCCGCAGCGCACGATCTTCTATCTTAACGGCGATCTCTTCTGGCCTGCCGAACGGGTCGATCTCTGGCTAACTTTGCCGGATGGCGCCGTGCGGGGCTTCCCCTCGACCTTCTCTGATGGGATCAGTGGCGCGTTTATGGCCGAGCTGTTCCTTGATGAGCGGCTGCCGACCGGGTTTTACCAACTGACGGCTCAGGGCGCCGAAAGCCGGCAACTGGTGATTGCGAGCTTCAATTTACAGCAAACCACGGATACGATCATCAATCCCGATCCGGGGCCGGAGATTGGATTGGATAACAACCCGGCCACTATTCCCGATCTCATCCCGATCGATCCGCCGGTGACGGATCCGGCTGAGGCGGGTAATCCCGATGAGTAGGGGCAGGATGTAGGTCGGACAGGATGAACCACGAAGGGTACGAAGAACACGAAGGCTGAACCGCTTTTGTCCATCGTCACCCGGTTGCCATTTGGCTATCCGACGCCTGATGCTTGATCGCGCTATGGTGCGCGGCGAGTGTCGGGCGTCGGTCTTTTTTCGCTTGTGCCGCCCGGCCCTGTTGCCTGGATCCTCTACCCACTGTGCTAAATCACGTCAAGCACCTGAGTGCAGAGCCTTGTTCACTTGAACGGTGGTTTTACGAGCGCATACGCGGTATAACCGGCATGAAGCGACACGACTCGACACAATCCACCAGCGAGGTCATTCATGCCACAAATCCAACGACCAACCACATTGCTGCTTGCCGGGCTAGGACTGGCGATCAGTGCTGATGTTCTTTTTTATGGACGCGCATTCGGGCTTTCGGTGCCGCTCTTTGTCGCCGGGTTGCTGGTGATGCTGGCGATTCTGGCCCGCAGCGAAGATCGACCTGCCACGCCGGCCAACCGCTGGATTGAGGCAACCGCTCTGCTTTTTGCCGGGATGGTGGCACTGCGCGACTCACCGACACTGGTATTTTTCAACATGCTCGCGACCCTGGGTTTCCTGCTGCTGCTCGTGACGGTTCGGCGCGCCGAGCCATTGCAGCGCCTGGAAGGATGGCGGCTTGTCGGCGGAGCAGTGATCGCCGGGATTGAATGCGCCGTGCAACCGATTTCGCTGGCACTACAATCGACCAGGAGCTTGCCGACTCTTGCGCGTCCGGCCCAACATTTGGTGGTCTTCGGACGAGGAGCATTGCTGGCCGCGCCGATTTTGCTGGTTTTCACCGGGTTGTTGGCGCTGGCGGACGGCATCTTCGCCAGTTATGTGGAGCAGGCGCTGAGTTTTCAACTGCCTTTCGATTTTGAGGCGAGCATCGGCCATATTGTGTTTATCGCGGTGATCGGCTGGGTGCTGGCGGGCGGACTCGTGGTTGCGCTACGCGAGATTCCAAACGGCTCGTTGTTGCGGCCGTACGCCGAGACACCGGCGGAGGGTGATACACAACGTTTGCGTGCGCCGCAGTTGCGGTTGCGTTGGATCGGTTGGGGCGAGGCGTTGACGGTGTTGATCCTGGTTGATGTATTGTTTGCCGGCTTTATGCTGATCCAGGGCGCCTATCTCTTCGGCGGCCTCGATACGCTGGAGCGCACGGGAATGACCTTCGCCGAGTACGCGCGGCGAGGCTTCTTTGAGTTGGTTGCGGTAGCGTGTCTGGCGCTCGGGCTATTGCTGACGGCCGCGATCTTCGCGCGGCGCGAGGCCGGATCTCAGCAGCGACATTTCAATCTGGCGAGCCTGACGATGGTGGTGTTGCTCTTGGGCATGCTTGCCTCGGCAGCCTACCGGATGTGGCTTTACGAAGAGGCCTACGGCTTTACCGAACTACGGCTGTACACCCATTGTTTTATGCTCTGGTTGGCGCTGACGCTGGTGTTGTTCAGTGCGGCACTACTGCGCGATCGGCCGCTTGTGTTCAGCCACGGTGTTCCGGCGGCAGCGGCGGCGCTGCTGCTTGCGCTGAACATCCTCAACCCCGATGCGCTGATTGTGCGTTGGAATGTCGAGCGTTACTACGCAACCGGCGATCTGGACACCTACTATATCGGTCAACTCTCGGCCGACGTTGTGCCGGAAGCGGCTGCGGCGCTGCCGAGCCTCGATCGGGAAACGCGCTCTGCACTTGCGTACAGCCTGACCCAGATCCGTGAACGTACCGCAGCCGCGATCGAAGCCGATGGCTGGCCGGCGTGGCGTTTGGGGCGCGGCCTGGCTCTGAGTACGCGCATCGAGCCATGAGGGGCAGTAAGGGCGAAGCACGCGCTCATGTACGCCGGTTTCAGCAACTGAATGTGGGCGTATGCCTGGCCCTGACGCAATGGGCCTCGGTTCCTCACCCAAGCACCGGGATCTCGGGCAGCACCCGGAATTCCAGTTCGGCATGGGCGGCCCGCAACGCATCCTCGACGGCGGCCGGCGTGTCGCCGCGGGCGAAGATAAAGCCCAGATAACTATCGCCCTCGGGCAGCGGCACCAGCGGGTAATGCAGAGGCGCGGTGATCTCCACCGACTCAATGCCGGGTACTGCTGCGGCCGCTGCAATACCGACCACTTCGCGCAGGATGCCCGGCCCCGGGATTGGGATCATCATCACGCCGCCGGCCTTCCCGGTGCGGCTGAGCGATTCGATCGGCAGCCCGGCGGCCTGGCGCAGGATCAACTCTTCCAACGAGGCCTGGGTGCCGAATTGCAGGGTGCGTGAGCAGAGACCGCCGATCGAGCGACCGGCCAGTTCGACCATCCAGGGGCCGGAATCGTTGATCCGCAGTTCGGCATGGAGTGGTCCACGTTCAAGGCCGATCGCCGCCGCCGCCCGGCCCGCAACCTTGGCGATCGCCTGTTGTGTTGGCGCCGGCAAACGCGACGGCGTGACGTAAATCGTCTCCTCGAAGAACGGCCCGTCGAGTGGGTCGGGCTTATCGAACAGCGCCAGCACCTGCAATTCGCCACGATCGATCAGTCCCTCCAGCGCAACCTCGACGCCGGGGATAAAATCTTCTGCCAGAAACTGATGCGGCCCCGGCCCCTCGATCTTCGTGAGCAGCCGGTCGATCCGTTGGGCCGCCGCCATAAACTGAGCCGGATGATCGGCGCGGATCACACCCCGACTGCCGTTGAGGCGCAATGGTTTGAGCACACAGGGGTAGCGTGTCTGCATCGCCGGCGTTTCCAGATCAGCGCCTGTAGAGTAGAGCCGGAACTGCGGCGAAGGCACACCGGCCTGGGCGAAGGCCGTTCGCATCACATATTTATCGCGGGCTGCCTCGGTCGCTGCGGCGCGATTATGGGGCAGGCCGAGTTGCGCCGCCGCCTGCACTGCCGTCAGGGCGCCGCTGTCATCCACGGCGATAATCGCTGCCAGGGGCTGCTCGGCGTGCAACCTGGCCAGGGCTGCCGTGGCGGCGCCAGGGTCGGAGAGATCGATGCCGATGCGATCACGGCCACGACCGGCCAGTGCCGCCGGGGTGTCCTCAATCACGAGCAGCGGGACGGAAGCGCGTTCGGCTGCGGCAAGAAATGCCGGCAGTCGGTAGGAAGACGGCGTTGTCAGTAATGCGACCCGGCCTGGTGTAATGGTTCCGTTCTCAGCCATAGCTGTGATGCCTACTACACATACTCAGGAGCAAACTGCTCCTCGCCTGGCTCCGCTCAGCAATACCACGGCTCACTCATCAATGGGATGGGCGGCCGGGCGATAAGATGGCGTGAATCTATGGGCGGCAGCGGCCCGCCGATCTGCGCTTCGACCAACTCAAGCAGGCCTGTGAAGAACTGTCGGCGGGTTTCGTTGCGCGGTCCGCTGCCCTGCGCCAGTCGAATCGCCATGCGCTGTAAGCGATCCATCGCCGGATCGGGATGATCCCATGGAAAAGCCAGCGATTGCTGATCGAAGGGTTTGACGAGCGCCTGAGTTTCGGGCAGTTCCAGGAGCCGTGAGCCGGCTGGAATCAGCAGACGGATCGCATACTGGATGGGCGCCACATGATCGATCAGGTCGATTTCGGCGATGCCATGCAGAAACGCGCGATAGATTTGCCGGCTGGTCCAGGGCGTAAAAGCGACAAAGGTCGCATTCAGGGCGATGTCGTGTTCACGCAGCAACTGAGCGGCACGCGCGACATCGGCGCGGGTATGATGTTTCTCCAGTCGCTCCAAAATACCGTCGTCAAGCGCTTCGATCGCACTGGTGATCAGGATGCAGCCGGTTGTTCGTAACTCGGCCAGCAGATCGGCGTGGCGCAGCAGATGTTCAACTTTGATCGTGACATCGTAGGTCAGTTCGGGATGCTCGGCGTGCAACGCACGCACAATCGGCATAACGTGGCCGGGGCCGTTGAGAAAGTCGGGGTCGCCAAAGGTGATATGCTGCGCGCCGGCGGCTACCTGGCGTCGCACATCCTCCAGAACGGTTTCACGTGAAACGATCCGAAAGTGTCCATTATAGACCGGCACAATCGGGCAGTGGCGGCAGCGATGTTTACAGCCGCGACTGGTTTCGGTGTACCCGGCATTGCGCGGGCCGTCGGCGGTGATAAGGTTGGCGTAGGCATGTAACCCCGGCAAGCCCTGCCGGTCGGGCGGGATGAATGCGAGCCGATCAAGGATAATCGGGCGTGATTCGGCTTCAGCAGGCGGATCATTCTGCGCCAGTGCCGTGTAGATCGCCGTCAACTCAGCCTCGAACTCGCCGCCGATACAGTGATCGGCCCCGCGTGTGCGCAAGAATGCGGCATTGAGGGGTGCGTACAACCCATAGCACACGATCGTCGCCGCCGGAGCCAGCGCCCGGAGTTCCGGCAGAAGGTCGGCGGCCAGTCGGGTCGCGGTGTGCATCGGTACATAGACGCCGATCAGCGCTGCCGCCGCCACCGCCGCTCGATCAAGGTGCTGCACTGCTGTGTCGAGACATGTCACGTTTGCGCCGGCGCGCCGCAACCATGCGGTCGGCGAGGCTAATCCAAATGGCTGATGGCCGAGTTCATATGTCGAGATCAGTACAACGTGCATATGGTCATTGTACCGCGATGGCGCTGATGCAGGCAACTACATGAGGCAAGCGGGTTCGAGCGACGAAGTTCGCTCGAACCCGGCATACTGATTATCCGGCGCGCTCCTGCAAACTCACCGTCGTCCAGGTGTCGTTGCGCAGGGCGCGGATGGCTTCGACGGCGGCCGCAGCCCCGGAAAGCGTTGTCAGAGTCGGCACGCCGTAGACGATCGCGGCGCGGCGGATGGCGGCTTCGTCGAAGAAACTGGCCTTGCCGAGCGGTGTATTCACAATCAGGGCGATCTGGTCGTTCTTGATATAATCGACGGCGTTGGGCCGACCTTCGTTCACCTTGTAAATCGGCGTAACCTCCAGCCCGGCGGCTTGCAGCATCGCGGCAGTGCCGCCGGTTGCCAGCAATGTGAAGCCGAGTTCCGCCAGATCGCGGGCGATCGGTACCAGATTGGCTTTGTCGCGGTCGTTCACACTCAGGAATGCGTTGCCGGAAGTGGGCAAGCGCTGGCCGCAGCCAAGTTGGGCCTTGGCGAAGGCCTCGCCGAAGGTTGCGCCGCTGCCCATCGCCTCGCCGGTCGATTTCATCTCCGGGCCGAGCAAGGTGTCCACACCGGGGAAGCGCGCCCAGGGCAACACCACTTCCTTGACGTGATACTTCTGCCCGCCTGCCCCATTCTCTGCGCCCAATGTGTAGGTTGAGGGGGCCATGGCGGGGTTGGGATAATGGACGGTCAGTGTGTCGCCGTGGAACTCAAACGTGCTTCCGGCGGCGCCCTGAACGGCGATCTGCGCCCAGGGTATGCCGCTTGCCTTCGCCACAAACGGCACCGTGCGCGAGGCCCGCGGATTGACCTCCAGCACATACACCACATCGTCTTTCATGGCGTACTGCACATTCATCAGCCCGACTACACCAAGTTCACGGGCCAGTTGGATGGTGTAGTTGCGCAGTGTCTCGACATGTTCCGGCGCAACCATGTAGGTGGGCAGGACACAGGCGCTATCGCCGGAATGTACGCCCGCAAGCTCGATCTGTTCCATAATTCCGGCGATCACCACGGTATTGCCGTCGGCGACACAATCGACATCCATCTCAAAGGCATCTTCAAGAAAGCGGTCGATCAGTACCGGATGCTCCGGTGAGGCATCAACCGCCTCGCGCATGTAGCGCTCCAGGGTTGCGTCGTCATACACGATCGCCATCGCGCGCCCGCCAAGCACGTAGCTCGGGCGAACCACGACCGGATAGCCGATCTGCTGGGCGACGGCCAGTGCCTCCTCGCTCGACGTAGCGCTGCCATGGGCCGGCGCCGGAATGTTCAGCCGGTCGAGCAGTGCGCCGAAACGGTCGCGATCTTCTGCCAGGTCGATCGCTTCGGGTGGTGTACCCCAGATCGGCACTTCCATCGCCTCCAGGGCACGGGCGAGTTTCAGCGGTGTCTGGCCGCCGAACTGAATGATTACGCCGTCGGGTTGCTCCAGATCGACTACATTCAGCACATCTTCCAGCGTCAGCGGCTCGAAATACAGCCGATCGGCGGTATCATAGTCGGTCGAGACGGTTTCCGGGTTACAGTTGACCATAATCGTCTCGTAGCCGAGATTGCGCAGGCCAAAGACGGCATGGACGCAGCAGTAGTCGAACTCGATACCCTGGCCGATCCGATTCGGGCCGGAGCCGAGGATCATCACCTTTTTGCGGTCGGTCGGTTCGGCCTCGTCCTCGCTCTCATAACTGGAGTAGAGGTAGGGCGTGAAGGCTGGAAACTCGGCGGCGCAAGTATCAACGCGGTGAAAGGTTGGCGTGATGCCGAGTGCTTTCCGGCGGGCGCGCACCTGCAACTCAGGAGAACCGAGAACTGAGAACCGAGAACCATTTGGCCGCTTCGCTCGCGCTATTTCCGGTTCCCGGTTCTTGGTTTCCGGTTCTTGCGCCTTCACCCGCAGCAGATGCGCCAACTGGACATCGCTGAAACCCATCCGTTTGGCCTGCCGCAGCAGATCGGCGGGCAAACTGTTCAGCTCGAAGGCACGCAGCCGGCCATCAAGGTTGACGATCTGCTCCAGTTGATCAAGGAACCAGGGGTCGATCCTGGTCAGCGCGGCGATCTGCTCCACCGACATGCCGCTTTGTAATGCGTAGCGGATGTAGAAATGCCGGTCGGGGTTCGGGGTGATCAGGCGTTCACGCAGCCGGTCGGGGTCGATCTTGTCTTTGCCGTCGGCGCCCCAACCCATGCGACCTTGCTCCAGCGAGCGCCAGGCCTTCTGATAGGCTTCGGCGAAGGTTCGACCGATCGCCATCACCTCGCCGACCGACTTCATACTGGTGGTGAGCGTATGATCGGCCTGCGGGAACTTCTCGAACGTCCAGCGCGGGATCTTCACCACCACATAATCGAGGGTCGGCTCAAACGAGGCCGGCGTCTCGCGGGTGATGTCATTCGGCAGTTCGTCGAGGGTATAGCCAACCGCGAGTTTCGCGGCGATCTTCGCAATCGGGAAGCCGGTGGCCTTGGAAGCGAGCGCCGACGAGCGACTGACGCGCGGATTCATCTCGATCACATAGATCCGGCCATCGTTCGGATTGACCGAGAACTGCACATTTGATCCGCCCGTTTCTACGCCGACGGCGCGCAGCACGGCGATCGACTGATCGCGCATGCGTTGGTATTCACGGTCGGTGAGGGTCATTGCCGGGGCGACGGTGATACTATCGCCGGTATGGACGCCCATCGGGTCGATATTCTCGATCGAGCAGATGATCACGCCGTTATCGGCGCGGTCGCGCATCACCTCCATCTCGAATTCCTTCCAGCCGAGCACACTCTCCTCGACGAGGACTTGATGGACGGGCGAGGCATCGAGGCCGCCGGCGACGATCTCCTTAAACTCTTCCAGATTGTAGGCGATGCCGCCGCCGGCGCCGCCAAGGGTGAAGGAAGGCCGGATAATCGCTGGGAAACCGGTGTGGACGACAACTTCAAGCGCCTCGTCGAGCGAATGGGCGATGCCGCTTTTAGCGCATTCCAACCCGATCTCGATCATCTTATTTTTGAAGAGTTGGCGATCTTCGGCGACGCGAACCGCATCGACCGATGCGCCGATCAACTCAACATGGTAGCGTTCAAGCACGCCGGCCTCGTGAAGCGCAACCGCCAGGTTCAACGCCGTCTGGCCGCCGACCGTCGGCAGCAGCGCATCGGGTTGCTCTTTGGCGATAATCCGTTCAAGGCTGGGCACAGTCAGGGGTTCAACATATGTCGCATCGGCGAGGCTCGGGTCGGTCATGATCGTTGCGGGGTTGGAATTGACCAGAATCACCCGATAACCCTCTTCGCGGAGGGCCTTGCATGCCTGCGCGCCGGAATAGTCGAACTCGCAGGCCTGGCCGATCACAATCGGGCCGGAGCCGATAATTAATATAGTGCGTAAATCGGTGCGTTTGGGCATTGTGGAGCGCCTCTCCTTGTGTACTGGTATCGGCGCCGATTATAGCATAGGCCCCCGGCATTGCCGGGAGCCTACGTAAGGTGGACAAAAGGCGTGGGGCGGGCGGAAGGTGTGGGGCGGGCGGAAGGGCGTAGGGGCGAAAGCACATTGGCGCACTACGCCAGGTGCTTCGCCCCTACGGCCGGATCAGGGGCGGCCTGGATCAGAGTGTGACGCCGACCGGATCGCCGTTGATCAGCGGTTCGAAGACGAAGACAAGTCCTTCAGCATCGACCGGCACCTGGAATCCGACGCCGCCTTCGAGGCTGCCGCCGGCCGGCACGGTGCCGTCGGGCGTCTGCTCGGCGAGTACGGCCGCGCCGATGTCGATATCGTACTTGTTGCCGTTCGAGTCGATCAGCGACATCTGCAACAACGTCGAGACGGCCTCGTCGGCACTGCCGTTATTCGCAAAATCGTCCGCACGATCACATACTTGTTGCCCGCGTCGGGCGCGAAGAAGTCGCTGCCCTCCGGCTCCTCGACAGCGGTAACCGTCAACGTCAGGTTGCCGGTCTCGACCGGCTCGCCGATTCCGACGATCGTGGCGGGCAGTTCGCCGGTCTGCGCTGCGCTGCCGGTATCGCTGCTGCCGGTGTCGGCGCTGAGCGAGGCGTCGGGGTTGATCCGGTAGGTATTGATGATTTCATCGGTGCGATCGACCAGCGCATCGAACTGATCGCTGGGCACCAGCGTTGTGAGGATCGAGACCTTGTTGCCGCGCTGCTCGACGAAACTGTTGCCGAGCAAGTCGGCCGGCACATCATTGTCGGCCCGGCCAATATAACCCCAGACGATCAACACACTATCGTCGGCCTGCGGGGTCGGCTCTTCGATAAAGAAGTCTTCTTCGCTGCCGAAGCTGTTTTCCAGGAAGCTGCGCAACAATTCGATCAGTTCATCCTGGCTGTAGGTCTGCTCATCCTCGAAAATATCGACGATAACTGCTCCATTGCGGGTCGGGTCGGTCCAGACCAGGATCAGCTCGCTGGGATTACTGTTATCCTGCAACGACCAGTTTTCGGGAGCATCGATCTGGAAGACGCCCGAGGGGTGTGCGTAGGTCTGGAGATCGCCGATTTGAACATCTGCAAGCTCATCATTTCCGCCCAACGTCGTCCCGGTATCGACCGGTTCAGCAGTTGGCTCGGGTTCAGCAGTCGGCTCGGGTTCAGCGGTCGGCTCGGGTTCAGCGGTGGGTTCGCGGGTCGGGCGCGGGGTGCGGGTTGGCGCTTCGGTTGGAGCCTCTGTAGGTACTGCTGCGGCGCCGCCACCGCCACAGGCCGCAAGAACAAGAACAAGAGCGATGAACAATGGTACGAGCAA
>JAAUQO010000062.1 GCA_012032775.1 Oscillochloris sp.
GCTAAATGCTTGCAAGCTGCGCTTGCATCATTCAGCCGGTGATAAGGTACATTTTCAGGGAGGGCTTTGCCCTCCCTGGCCCTCCCGATACCGCAACATCAATGTGGAAGCATTTAGAACGTCGGTAGAGTAGATGCGGGCGATTGTCGGCGGGATGAAGCTGCCATAGGCGTGCTGCCAATGCTGCATACTGCATTAGGATCGCTTTGCCGTCGCCGGGGGCGCCGCTGTCAACAATGGCCCATCCTTCACCGCCGACGAGCAATGCATTGGCGAGCGGAAGTTTGATTGTCAGGTTGGGCCGCAGCTTGTCAGCTTGTCACCTCGGTAAGGCGTTTCCTGACATCGAAATTTCATCCTGGGGCTGCACCATCAACGCAGATGAACAGCGCCGATATCCGGCTGGTAAGTAAGGAGCCCGCAATGACTACCCTTTCCGTTGTTATCCCGGCTTACAACGAAGAAGACGGCATCGCCGACATTGTGGAGCGTGTGCTGGCGATTGGCCCGGCGCTTCAGGTGGCTGGTGTTGACGGGTTGGAATGCATTGTTGTTGATGACGGTTCGCGCGATCGGACAGCCGAGATTGTGCGCACAACCTTTGGCGATCGGGTGAATCTGATTACGCAGCGCAATAAAGGTTATGGCGGTGCGCTGAAGACCGGTTTTCGGGCGGCGCGCGGCGAATTGTTGGGTTTTCTCGATGCCGACAGCACCTACCCGCCGGAATACTTCCCGGAGTTGTGTAAGGCGGCGTTGCAGGGCGCCGATCTGGTGATCGGCAGCCGCATGTCGCGCCCATAGCGAGATGCCGCTGGTGCGGCGTGTCGGGAATTTCATCTTCGCCAACTTGCTCTCAATTGTGGCCGGGGTTCGTATCAGCGACAGCGCCAGCGGCCAGCGCGTGATTCGGCGTGAAGCGCTGCCGGCGCTCTACCCGTTGCCCGATACGCTCGATTTCACGCCGGCGATGAGCACCCGTGCGCTGCACGAGAACCTGTATATGGTTGAAGTCGCGATTCCTTACAAGGAGCGCTCCGGCCGCAGTAAGCTCAGTGTGGTGCATGATGGTTTGCGCTTTTTCAAGAGCATTGTCTGGACGGCGTTAACCTACAATCCCGTGCGGATCTTCGGCGGCCTTGGCGTGATTATGTTCGCCCTGGCATTGTTGGTATTTCTGGCCGAGTTGGGTCTGACAACCCTTGCCGGCGCTCCCTGGAGCTTCCCGCTGCTGTTTGGGGCGCTGGTGCTTGGCGTGGCCGGGGTGACACTCTATACCACGGGAACGTCGTTCAGCTATATTGTGAAACTGTTCCACAAACGCCCGATCCGGCAGGGTCTGGTTGGGAACCACGGGAACGGCCGGCGTTTCGAGCGGCACTACTGGTGGATGGGCATTCTCGCCGTGATCGCCGGCGTGGCGATGTATGTCACGGCGGCGATGTTCAACCTGACCGATCCGGCCGTGTTTGGGGCCTCGTGGTTCGCGCCGGTGGTGAGTGCGTTGCTGGTGCTGACGGGTGTACAGTTGATGAGTGCCTGGGGCCTGGCGCGGATGCTGGCCGAGCTGGCTGTGCGTGAGGGCGCCGCCGCCCTTGATTTGCACGGCGAGAAAGATCTTGCGCCGCGTAGCGAGCAGGTAACGGCGCCGGTGACGGCGTAAGTTAGCGCCGGGAACTATCTTTTTGTCTCGTTTTGGCGGCAAATCCGCCAAAACGAGACAACATTTATTTGTTCCAGCGGAATAGTTTCTTCCAGGCTTTTATGAGTGCAACGCAGCTGCAATCCAAACCAATGAGCCGGCGCGGCTTTTTGAAAGTCGCCGGCGCCGGCTGTGCCGTCTGTGCGGCGGCGGGGCTAGGCGGTTATGGCTACGACAGCCGCGATCTGCCGCCGCCGCTGCCGGAATCTGCGGCGCTTGCCGCAGCTGCTTCCACAGCTCATCCGACGCCCCTGTTGCTGTTGCTCGGTTCCGGCCCACAGGCCGCATTCGGCCCGTTTCTCGGCGAGATACTGCGCGCTGAAGGGATTCCTGGCTTCACAAGTGCGGCGGCGGCGCAACTTAGCCCCGATCTGCTCCGTGATCGTCAGGTGTTGCTGCTCGGCCCCGGCGAGATTTCGCCCGCTGCGGCACGCCTGCTGCGCGATTTTGTCGCCGGCGGCGGTGGACTCGTCGCGATCGAACCGCCCGGCGAACTGGCCGATCTGCTCGGACTGCAGTTCGGCGGCGGCACAATCACACCCGGCGCCGTTCGCACCTATGTCGAACATCCTTTTGCGGCGGGGATCGATTCCGGCGCGTTGCAGATCCATGTTCCGCTCCACCAATTCAGCTCAAACGGCGCAGAAACGATCGCGGTTGCTGCTGAAGGCGGTGCGCCCGCCGTCACAATTAACCGCTATGGACGCGGGATCGCGCTGGCCTGGGCCTTTGATCTTGGGCGCAGTATTGCGTTGGCCCGCCAGGGTAATCCGGCCTGGGCCAATCAGGAGCGCGACGATCTGGACGGCATTCGTAGCGCGGATATGTTTGTCGGCCGGGTTGATCCGGAGCGGATGCACATACCGTACGCCGACGAGTTGGGCCGCCTGTTGCTGAACACCCTGATCGCGGCCTGCCCGATCCCGCTGCCGCGTCTGTGGTATTTTCCGTCTGCAACGGCGGCGACGCTGGTACTTACCGGTGACGCCCACGGCAGTTTTACGCCGGCGATCGATACAACACTGGCGATTGTGGAGCGCCACAAAGCGGCGATGTCGGTGTACTACACGCCGCCGCCGCTCGATACGGTGCGGCGCTGGGTGCGCCGGGCGCGCTGGCAGATCGCGGATTTGCCGGTAGTGGGGGCAGCGTTTTCCGGCGGCGATGGCCCGCCCGCGCCGCGTGATGTCGCTCGCTGGCGCGAACGGGGCCACGAATTCGGGATGCATCCGTATGTCGAGCAGGGTCTGGAATCCGGCTATCAGCGTCACTGGAGCGATTTCGTCAAACTTGGCTATGGGCCGGTGGCGCCGACAGTGCGCACCCACCGCATCCTCTGGCGCGGCTGGGTTGATAATCCGCAGGTGCAGGCGCGCTATGGGATCGGCATGAACCTCGATCACTACCATGTCGGCTCGGCGGTGCAACGACCCGACGGCAGTTATGTCAGCGGCTTTCTCACCGGCAGCGGCTTACCGATGCGCTTTGTCGATGCGCAAGGCCGGCTGCTGCGCGTTTATCAGCAGCATACCCACCTGGTTGACGAGCAGTTGATGGATGTCTGGGCCGACGGGCGCAGCGCGAATCTAAGCGGCGACGCGGCGGCGGCGATCAGCGAGCAACTGCTGGCCGATGCGCTGGCCCGTTATCCGGCCGCACTAGGCGTGCAATGTCACCTGGATAATTTCACCTTCGGCGGCGAGCGAGCGGCGAACGCAACCCGCTGGATGCAGGGTTTGCTTGGGGCGGCTGCGGCAGCCGGCGTGCCGCTGATCAGTGCCGAACGCTGGTTGCATTTTAGCGAACAACGGGCCGCGACAACGTGTGATCGGGTACAGTGGCAACCTGCATCCGACGTGCTGCGCTTCCGCCTGACGAATGCTGCATCCGGCGACGAATTATGGTTGATGGTTCCGGCGCAACATGCCGCTCGCAGTTTGCGGGTCGTCACCATAAATGGAGCCGAACAATCGTTGCACTACCGTCAGCTTGGCATGGCTCGTTACGCAATGGTTCGTGTGCCGGCGGGCGAGCGCGAGATTCTTGCGCAGTATGCCACGGCGTAGGGTGACGTATTGCGCTATACGCAGCGCTTTACCCCTACGCCGCCCTTACACTATGTTTATCGGCGACGGCGAGCCCATTTACCTGCCTTTCATAGCGTCCTGCTATCGTAACCTCAGTAGCAGCACCGCGCTGTTTGTCCCACACTACACACCTGACGATAATCGACCTGCGCGATTGCTTCCGCGCAGGACGAGGAGAACCCAATGAGCGACGAGCAGACCAATCCGCAGCAGAATGGCCCTGTGGCCCCCGGTGATAAAAAGACCGGAATCAAGTTGGTTGCCCCGGCAAAGGCCAGCGAGCGCGCCGGCGAGATTCGCTTTGTTGACATGCCGCGTGAGCGCAGTTCGCGCCTTGATGTGCTGGTGTTGAATCCGCCGTCGCCCGACGGGGATCTCTTCCTGCGCGATATTGCTCGTGTCGGCCGGCGCACCCGCGACGGCATTATCTGGCCGCAAACGGCCCTCGCCCAGATCGGCGCAGTTGTCAAGCAGGCCGGCTACAGTGTCGAGGTGATCGACGCGATCGGCCTGATGATGGACTGGAAAGCGTTCGAGAAGTATATGTGGGAGAAGAAGCCGCGCTATATGATTATTCACGCGACGGCGCCCACGCTCACGAACGATATGCGTACGACCTTTATCGGCAAGGCGGTCGGCACGGTTTCGATGGCGATCGGCACCCATGTGACGCCGATGAGCAAGGAGACGCTTGAGTCGTACCCGACGCTCGATCTGGTGGTGCGCGGCGAGCCGGAGATGACTATTCTGGATGTGATCCAGACGATCGATCGCATGATCGAGGCTGAGAAGCACCTGGACACGGTGCCGGTCGGCAATACTGAGTTGACCGCGCCCTGGCGTAAGTTGCCCTTCCCCGATGCAAGCTACCTGACGACGCGGGGCCGTTTCCTGGGGGTGGCGCCGAAGTTGCTGGCGCGGGCCTTGCGTGAGACGCTCGGTGTCGCATTCCGCAATGATTACGGCGAAGTGCAGATCAATCCGGATCGGCCGTTTATCGAGAATCTCGACAGCCTGCCGATCCCGTTGCACGATCAGTTGCCCTGGAAGAAGTACAAAGTGCCGATCGTCGGCGGCCCGTATACCTTTGTGCTGACGAGTCGCGGCTGCCCGGCCGGTTGCCGCTACTGCATCAAGCATGTGACCTATCAGGCCAGTGTGCGCCATCGTAGCCCCGACCATGTGCTCGAAGAGTTGTACTTGCTCAAGAAGATGGGCATGCACCACATTCACTTCGAGGCCGACCTGTTTACGGTCAAAAAGGAGTTCGTCTACGATCTGTGCAACACGATCATCAAAGACGGCATCGACATCCGCTGGTCGTGCAACAGCCGCGTCGATTTCGTCGATGAGGAAGAACTGGCGCTGATGAAGAAGGCCGGCTGCTTCATGATCGCCTGGGGCCTGGAGAGCGGTAGCGAATCAGTCCTGAAGCGCGCGCGCAAGGGTACGAACCCGCAGCGCATCCGCCAGACGATCGCAGCCAGCCATAAGGTCGGGATTATGAACTGGGGCTATTTCATCGTCGGCCTGCCGGGCGAGACGGTGGAGACCATCCAGGAGACGATCGCGCTTTCGAAGAACATCCCGGTCGATATTGCGCTGTTCCATATTGCGACGCCGTATCCGGGCACGCCCTTCTACTACGAGGCGGTCGAGAATGGCTGGATCCAGATGAACCAGTGGGAAGATTACGATATGTATTCCCACACGGTGTTGAACTATCCGCACCTCAGTTCGCAGCAGTTGGAGTATTGGGCCAGGCGCGCCGCCCGTGAGTGGAGCCTGCGGCCCGGCCCGATCAAGACCTTCCTGAAGGGCGCGGCCAACCCGGACACGCTCGGCCAGTTGATGAAGATCGGCGTCAATCACCTGAAGTGGATGGGCGGCAGCCTCGGCGGCAATGTGCAGCGGTTGACCGGCTCCGGCGATTAAATCGGCTCGCTTCAGCCAATGCCCTTGCAGATCGAAATGGCCGGAGCACCAACAGGTGCTTCGGCTTTGCTTTGGGATCATTTCGCCCTGGGATCGAATCGGTGTGCGCGCGGGCCTATGCGCGCCGGCGCTTGGTGATGACGAGATTGTTAGAGGCCGGTGGAACATCTCGTCATCACTCCTTCATTCCAACCACGCACCATAGAGCCAACCAATAACAGCGACAGGGCGGGATCACCGTTCCTGTCCTTCGGTATCTTATCTTTTCGGCGCTGTCTCTTGTCTTTCGTCATCGCTGTGCGCCCGTCAATCGGAGGTTCCCGCTATGCTCTCCCTTTCATTGCGATCACGAGCTCCGCGCACATTCCAGTCGGCATCAACGCTGTTGCTCCTGAGTTGGATGCTCTTGCTGACGGCGCTTCCGATGGCCTGGCCGGCTCCGGATTGGTCGGCGCTCAGCCGGCAGGATTCGTTTTCGCGGCCGGCGGCGCCGGTTGCAAGCCGCGATGGGTTGCGCTTGCAGCATGCGGTACATCAAGCGCTGTTCGCTGCCGGCGGCCCGCAGATTCAGCCCCATAGCGGCGGCCCGCGTTGGGCATGGCAACTGGCGGCGGTGCGTTCGCCGGACCTGGATCCGGCTGCCGTGCGCCTGGGGCCGGTCGATCCGATCGCCGGCGTTGATGGCGTTATCCGCTATGTGCGCGGCGGCTTGATCGAGCAGTATGTGCCGCACGCCGCCAGTATCGAGCAGCAATTCATTCTGCCGCAGCCACTCACCAACGGCGCCGATCTTGAGATCCGCGGGACGGTGCGGGCGGAAGGCCGCATGCAGCCGATCGCCGATGGTTGGGCCTGGATCGATCCAAGGGGCCGGGCGCTGACGCTTGGCGATGTCTTTGTGTTCGACGCGGCCGGTACGCCGCTTCCCGCCTTGATGGAAGTTCGTGCGAATGCGACCCGGATCGTGGTTGATGGTGCAGCCCTGGCGCAGGCCCGTTACCCGGTAACCGTCGATCCGCAGATCGGCGCCGGTGACTTCCCGATCAGCGCCCAGGGGCCGACCGGCGATCTCAACTTCACCGCATTTACCCCGGCGATCGCGTATAACAGCGCCGCCAATGAATACATGATCGCCTGGACGGGTACCCTGGGGCCGGGTGAAGAGGATATCTACATTCAACGTCTGGCCGCCGACGGCACAGCATTGGAGACGGCCGGTCTGAGTCCTGACGCAACAACCCGCGGCGTACGTATTTCGGTGTCGCGTAACAACCAGGTGTACGATGCGTATGTGCCGGCGATCGCCTACGACTCGCTCAACAATCAGTATCTGGTTGTCTGGCGGATGGATGATCCGGAATTGGGCTTGATCGACAATCAGTACGAGATCTATGGCCAGTTGCTGGCCGCCGACGGCACACCGCTGGAGCCTGCCGATGCGGGGCAGATTGTGCCGCCGGATGCATTTAACGATCCGGTTCCCAACGGCGCCCAGCTCAGCAATTTCCGCATCAGTTTTATGAATGCGGATAGCTCAAGCCCGAACGACGCCTATGATCCGGCCGTGGCCTTCAGCCCTGCCAGCGGTTCGTTTCTTGTTGTCTGGTGGGGCGATAAAGCGACCGACGGACGCAATGATATTCGTGGCCGGTTTGTGTCTACAACGGGCGAGTTGTTGGGCTCGGCCGATCGTTTGATCAGTAATATGGGGCCGAACGCGATCAACTCGGCCTTCGGCGCCTATGATCCCGACCTGGCCTACAACCCGGTGAACGGCGAGTTTCTGGTGGTCTGGTCGGGGGCAAATGCGATCGCCCCGATCGGCCCGTCGCAGCAACCCGACGGCGAGTACGAAATCTACGGCCAGCGGATCGATGCGGTGACCCAGCAAGATCGCGGCACGGATTTCCCGATCAGCAATATGGGGCCGGACGAATCGAGCGTATTTTACGACGCCATCGCACCTGCGGTTGCCGTCGGCGACGATGGCCGTTACTTTGTTGTCTGGCAGGGAAATGAAGAGGCGCTTCTCTTTGATGACGGCGCAGGCGGTACCGACTACACACCGATCTATGAGGCCTACGGCCAGTTGTTGGATCGCGACGGCAATCAGATCGGGCCGGACGACCTGCGCATCAGCACTATGGGTCTGGTTGATAGCGATGCACAATTTGGCCTGGTGAACGGCCCGGTTTACAATTCGAATCCCGATCGCTACAGTGAACGCACCTTCGGCGATCCGCGCAGCAGTGTGGTGACGAGTTATGCCCTGAGTGCGGCGGTTGATGTCGCCTATGATGCTGCGAGCGATGAGTTCGTGGCGGTCTGGGCCAGCGATCACGAAAACCAACGGGTATATGTGAATAAGACCGAGATTTTTGCGCAGCGCATTCGGGCCTCTGATGGTGCGGAAGTCGGGATCAACGATCAGCAGATCAGCACCATGGGGCCGAGCCGCGATCCGAGCTACGATGCGCATACGCCGGCGATCGCCTACAATCCGGCCGATGATGAACTATTGGCGATCTGGGCCGGCAACGATGATCCGTTGCTGTATGAGATCTATGGCCAGCGCCTGGCTTTTGCGCCTCCTACGGTGGTTAATCTCAACTCGGTGCAGGGCACCGGCGACGGCACCTTGAGCGCCGGCGAGATGACGCGCAGCCGGATTACGCGCCTGTTGGTTCAGTTTAGCATTGCAGTCACCACTCCGAATACTGCGGCTTCGTACCTGCTTGTGAATGACGGCGAAAATGGGCAGTTCGATACCGTGGCCTGCGGCGCACCTGCCGGCGATGATACGGCAATTGCCCTGGTTGCGATCTTCGATAGCGCAACCAATACGACGACGCTTTATCTCAATGGCGGCTCGTCATTACCCACCGATTGGTACCGGGTTATTGTCTGCGGCAGCGGGGAGAATGCGCTGCGCAACAGCGACGGTGATACACTTGACGGTGACGCCGACGGGGTTGCCGGCGGCGATTTCATCCGCGATTTCGCCGCCGATCGGGTCGCACCGCTGTTGGATCCGTTGCCGGATCTGACGGTTGAAACCAACAATCCCGCCGGCACCACTGTGGACTTCGATCTGAGCGATGACCTGCGTGACACGATCGATCCTGCGCCGACGGTGACCTGTAGTCCTGCGTCCGGCTCATTTTTCAATGTCGGTGATACGCCTGTTACCTGTCGCGCCGTCGATGCCGCCGGGAATGAGAGCAGCGAACGCAGCTTCAGCGTTTCGGTCATCTACCGCGAGTCGCCAATCATCACCGTACCCGATCTTATCGTAACCGAGGCGACTGGCCCCAACGGCTCGTTGGTGAACTTTATCGTAAGTGCGGAAGATAATATCGGCCCGGTGACGGTTACCTGTGTGCCGGCCAGCGGCGATACCTTCGCCCTGGGTGACACAGTTGTCACATGTTCGGCATCCAACAGCGCCGGCGCCGCCGAAGAGCGTTTCACAGTGACGGTACAGGATACGACGGCGCCGCAGATCAGCGACCTGAGCGATCAGGTGGTCGAGGCAACCGGCCCCGATGGTGCAGCAGTGACCTTTGGGCCAACGGCGAATGATCTGGTAGATGGTGCGGTTGTGGTCGATTGCGACGCCGTAAGCGGCGCGACCTTCCCGCTCGGTACGACAACGGTCGAGTGTACGGCGAGCGACAGCCGCGACAACACTGCCGAGGGCGCATTTACGGTGACGGTGCAGGATACGACGGCGCCGGTGCTGAGCGGCCTGAATAATCTTACCGTCGCCGCTGAAACAAGTGCCGGCGCCGTGGTGACGTTTGCGCCGACAGCGAGTGATCTGGTGGATGGCGATGTTGCAGTTGATTGTGATGCCGTAAGCGGCGCGATCTTCCCGATCGGTACCACGACGGTTGAGTGTACGGCAAGCGACAGCAGCAGCAATACTGCCGACGGCAGTTTCACGGTGACGGTGCGTGATGAGCGTGTGCCGACGCTGGTGGTGCCGGCGGCACTCAGCATTGAGGCTACAGGGCCGAACGGCGCACCGGTGACATACGAAACCACAGCCTCGGATAGCAACGGCAATCTGACGCCGAGTTGTACGCCGGCCAGCGGCAGTATCTTCGCGATCGGCACAACCAAGGTGAATTGCAGCGTAACCGGTGGAAACGGCATCAGCGCCGAAGATAGCTTCAGCGTGATCGTGCGTGACACGAGCGCGCCGGTGTTGAGCGGGATGAATGACATCATCGTTACGGCGCAGAATGATGCGAGCGCAACGGTGACCTTTGCGCCGACGGCCCGTGACCTGGTGGATGGCGCGGTGGCGGTGATCTGTGCGCCGGCCAGCGGCAGCAGTTTCTCTGTGGGTGTTACAACCGTCAACTGCACAACGAGCGACAGCCGGGGCAATACAGCCCAGGGCAGCTTTACCGTCACGGTAAATGCTCTAGTGCCGCCGCCTGCGCCGTCGGTATTCCGGCTATACCTGCCGATGGTCGTCACACAGGTGCAGATCCCGCTGGCGTCGCCGACGTGCGAAACCAGTAACCTGAGTTGTAATCGCCCCGAGTAAACCCGTAGCTTAATTGCAGACAAAGGCGGCGATCATGGGATCGCCGCCTTTGTGTTATGCGCCGACGCACCACAAACTGCATGCGTGTCGGTAAAGGCAAATTCATTAACGACATAGTGGTACATTCATTGGTACTTCATCCGTGTTTTGAAAGATAGATCCTGTGCAAAAGCGATATTTCCATCCTTGATGTCGGAGAAAGAGAACGCCTTAGCTATGCCGGCTGATTCAGTAGCTCAGAATCAAGGACCGCCCGCCCAACGCGATCTCGGGCGATCGATCTTGCGGGGAACGATCGCAATGTTTAGTAGCGGATTGATTATCCGCGGACTGAACTTTGTTTTTGCCATTTTTACCGCGCGCTTGCTGGGCGAGGTCGGGCTTGGCTCATACGCCACGATCGCGGCCCTGGTCGGAATGTTCGGCGTATTCTTCGAATTGGGACTCTCGCAATACGTAGAGCGCACGATCGCCCAGGATGCGCGGCGTGCAGCGGAGTTGTTTTGGAATCTACTGCTGCTGCGACTGATCCTGGCGATCGCCGGGATCGTCTCGATCAGCGGGCTTGCAGTAGCGCTCGGCTACGACCGCGAGATGTCGTTTGGGGTATTCTTATTCACATGTACCTTTGCGCTGGCGGCCATTCAAATTCCGCTCAGTACCGTGCTTTCGGCCAATGAACGCTTTGAAGCCGTCGGGCTGATGGAGATCGTCGGCCAGTTGACGGTGGTAGGTGTCGGAACGCTGCTGTTATTGCTCGACATGGGCTATTACGCGCTGTTGTTCACCGGTTTTGTGGCAATGCCGGCGCAGATCGCGATCGGGATCTGGGCGCTGCGCCGTTTCAAACTGGGGCCGTTTCCATTTCGCATCGACCCCGGTTCATGGCGGCGCTTTATCAAGGCCAGCATTCCCTTCGGCATTACCGCCCTGGCGTTGAACTTCAACTATCAGGCCGACACGGTGATCCTGGAGTATTTTCGCAGTGTTGGTGAAGTTGGCTGGTATAACGGCTCGTACCGCCTGGTATTGGCGATCGTCTCGGTGGCCGGTAGCTTCCTGACGGTGATGACGCCGGCTTTGGCCCGCGAACATGCGAGTGAGCCGCAGCGGGTGCATCAATGGGTGCGCAGCGCCATTGTCGGTACCACGCTGATCGCCATGCCGATTGCGGTTGGCGGTGGCTTACTGGCCGGCCCGATCATCACGCTGCTTTATGGCGCAGCCTTTACGCCTGCCGGCGCAGCCCTGGCGATTCTGTGCTGGGATGTGCCGCTGGTGCTGCTTCTGGCGATGGCCGGCAATATCACCACTGCGATCGGGCAAGAGCATCCGGCGGCGCGGATCTACTTTGTCAGTGCCGTCGCCAATGTGGTGCTGAACCTGATATTTATTCCCCGCTTCGGCATGATCGGCGCCTCCTGGATCACGATTCTGACCGACGCGCTGATTACACTCTGGTTTTATCGCTTGTTGGCGCCGCAAATGGCTCTTCGGCATACGTTGCCTGCCCTGGGGCGGATTGTGCTGGCCGCAGGCGCAATGGGAGTTGGTGTCGCCTGGCTCAACGGCCTTGGTTCGCCGCTGTTGCTGACGATCGTTGTTGGCGCTGTGCTCTATGCCGTTCTGGCTGTAGGAATGGGTTTAGTGAAACCTCAGTCGCTTATTCATTGGCTGAGACGACGAGGAGGGGCGGAATGAGCGGGATTTTCGGTTACCTGAGTACGTTGCGTAGCCCATTGCAGCCTGAGCCGGCGACGACCATGAGCCGGCGCATGCGTCACTGCGATCACATGGATTTGGAATGGCAAGCGCCGCATCCGGCGGTGCAGCTTGGGCAGCGGGTGGTGTATACCGCTCAGGGAACGACGCTCGCCTCGGCGATTGCGACCGCCGGCCCGGTCAGGCTGATACTTAGCGGCGAGTTGGATCATCAGGAAGAACGTCGCCGCGAACTCGTGACTGCCGGCCGGATCGCGCCCAACGCCGACGATGCCGCCCTTGCCCTTGTGGTGTACCTGGCCGGCGGCGCCGAGGCGCTGACCGATCTGGAAGGATCGTTCACCCTGGCGGTATGGGACGGCCGCAGCGAGCAACTCTGGATCGTGAATGACCGCTTCGGATTGCAGCAGTTGATCTTCGCCCACCACGCCGGCGGCTTTGCCTTTGCGCCGGAGTTGAAAGCACTGCTGGCCGCGCCGGGTTTGCCGGCTGAACTGGATGAGGTGGCGGTTGCCCAGTATCTGCGCTTTCAACATCTGCTTGGCGAACGCACCTGGGCACGTCACTGCCGGGTGCTGCCGCCGGCCTCATTGCTGCGCTATGATCTGCAAACCGATACAGTACATCTGCGCCGCTACTGGGATTGGGAAGATCTGGAGGAATATCCGCAGATCGGATTTGACGATGCGGTTGATGAGATTATTGTGCGCTTCCAACGGGTGATTGACACACAGGTGCGCCGTGCGGGCCGGTTGGGCGTTTTCCTGAGCGGTGGGCTTGATGGGCGGATGATCACCGGCTTTCTGCCGGCCGATACGCCGGTTGAAACATTCACATTTGGTGCGCCGGGTTGTCGTGATGTGCGCTACGGACGCATGCTGGCGCGGCGGGCCGGACGACCGAATCATTGGCATGCCTTTCATAGCGGGAACTGGGTGGCGCGGAATGCGCCATTGCATCTGGCGCTTACCGAAGGGCAGCATTCCTGGATCCACTCGCACGGAATCTCGATGTTGCCCCAGGCGCGCGAATTAATCGATGTCAATCTCAGCGGTCACGACGGCGGCACGGTGCTTGGCGGGCATATCCGGGCGTATGGCAAGGAAGATGATAAGTTGCGCCATCCGGTAAGTGAACAGGCGCTTTATAACGACTTCGCCCTCGCCTTCCGGGACGCATTTACCTGGCCGGGATTACTCGATCACGAGGCTGATGCACTGCGCCCCGACACCTGGCGCTTGTCGTACGACTCGCTGGTCGAGCAGATCCGCCCCACGGCGTATCGGCCGGCAAGTATGCGTGCCGACAGTGTTTTTCTTGAATTGAGCGATCGGCGGCATTTCGGCCATCAGGTTACCTTTCAACGTGCAGCACTTGCAGTCCGCCTGCCATTCTATGACTACCGTTTGATTCATTTTGTTTTCGGCCTGCCTGAAGCGGTGCGGGCGAATCCCAGGTTGCAACGCGCTATTCTTACACGCCGAGCGCCGAAGTTGGCCCTGGTTCCGCATGATCGCTACGAGCGGTTGCCCCATAGCGATCAGCGTGTGGTGCAGGCTCACGACCTGCTGATGCGCGGGCGGCGTTGGATCGGCCGGCGCATCGGCCGCGAGGCGCCGCACACTCTGTATGCCGACTATGAGGGCTACTTGCGCGGCGAGTTGCGGCCCTGGGCCGAGAAACTTCTTTTCGACCCGCGTACGCAAACCCGTGGATTGGTCAATCCACGCGCTGTCGCGGCACTGTGGCGGCGCGCAATGCAGGGCGAGATCTGGATGATCGGCAAGATTGCGCCGCTCATAAGCCTGGAGTTTGTGATGCGGTATTTGTTTGACGGCGACGATTGGCGCGATCTCCCGATAAGCTGAGCCTGACCGCATCGCTCTTAAACGGCGGCGATTTGTGGATCACCGCCGTTTGATTCACAGCCGAAATGCTGTTGCTACAGGTGATAGATGCGACAATCAAAAAAATAGCGAATTTGTATAAAAATAAGGCATCGTTTGTATTTTTTAAAATAACGATGAACGCGATTCATTCGTAATTCATCTTGGTAAACCATAGTTTATACGCAATCGTTTCAACTCTGACACACGGGGGAGACGGCAATGCGGGTATTGGTCGTAGCGACGAATGCTACGCGTCCTGAACTTGCTGCTGAAGTAAGATCGGGGCGGCATCAGCGCGTTGACTACTTAGAACTGGCGGAACGTTTCGGCACCACCCATATCGACTACAATCAGATCAAGGCGCACCGTTTGCTGGGCAATGTCGAGCAATTATTGCGCATGGATTTGCGGCAGGCACGCTATGTAGCCGACCATGCGCGCCGGGGCGGTTACGATCTGGTACTCAGTCTTTCAGAACGGGTTGGCATTCCGTTGGCTCGGATGCTTGATCGGCGCATCCGGCACATGGTGATCTTTCATCATGGCATGTCGCCTTTGAAATTACGTATGATCTCCGCCCTCGGGTTAAGCCGCAGATGGGATGTTATTGCCGCGATCAGTCAGGCCGAAGCCGCAGGCATGCGCGCGGCTTTGCGTCTGGATGCAGATCGAGTCGTTGCGCTTCACACGCCGGTGGACACCGACTTTTATCAGCCTAGCGCCGCAGGTTCATCCGGTCGTGAAGCATGGATCCAGAGTCTTGGGCTGTCCTACCGCGATTATCCAACCCTTATCCGCGCGATGCGGCGCTTGCCCGAGATCCCCTGCCAGCTCCGCGTGGGCAGTAGTTGGGTGATGCAGCGATCCGACCATGCGCACGAGGTATTGCCGGCGAATGTCGGTTTGGAGCCGTTTGTGCATCCTGCCGAGTTGCGACGGTGTTACGCCGAGAGTCGCTTTATCATTGTGCCGATTCGAGCGACAACGCAGTGGAGTGCCGGATGCACATCGGTTCAGGCTGCCCAGGCCATGGGTAAGCCGGTGATCGCAACGCGGATGCCGGGCCTATCCGAATACCTTGTCGCCGGTGAAACCGGGCTGCTGGTGGATCAGGGCGATGATTACGCAATGGCCGCAGCGATCGAGCAATTGTGGAACGATCCCGCAGCCACGGTTCGCATGGGCCGCCGGGCACGTGAATGGGTTCAGGCCCACCACTCGCTCGATCACTGGCTTGATCGGGTCGAGCACATGATCGCGGCGCTGCCTGGCTCGCCGCCAAAACCTGTGCTGCCTCAGGTGGCTTAAGCGAGTTTCCACCGCATGATGCCGTTATGCCACATCGGCTTGCGGTGACAAATTGTCATCCACAGGGTCGTGACGGATTCATCCGCCCTTCATCGCCTGTATCGATAATGGCCGTAAAGACGGGTTATCGATGGAATGCAGCGTGAGGGAGGGATAGAGCATGGCGGCCCCAGCCCAGGTATTGGCTCAGAGCCATAATGTAGCCCGCAGCAACACAGGTAGCCTTTCACGGGTGCTGGTCGTCGATGCGTTACGCGGCCTGGCGCTACTGGCGATGGCGCTTGACCACGCTGCATTTTTTATCGGCACCGGTTTACAGGCCGAATCGTACGGTGGCGCGGCGGTAAACCTGCAAAGTTTCCCCTACTGGTTCTCCGGTTTGATCACGAACCTGGCCGCACCGATCTTCTGGCTGCTGAGCGGTGTTAGTTTAGCGCTTTACGAAGCGGGAAGGCGTAGGCGTGGCGACGATGAAAGCGCGATCTCGCGCTTTATGCTGATCCGAGCCGCCGTGATCCTGGTGCTCGACCTGACGGTTTGCGCCATCGCCTGGCGCGGCGATTACCCGTATGTGCATGTCTTGACGACGATGGCGATCACAATGGCGATTCTGGCGCTGTTGCGTTACCTGCCGACAGGCGCGATCTTGGCGATCGGTCTGGGAACATTGCTCGGCTATCAGGGTTGGCTGATGCTTGTTGGCCCAACCATGGCCGAGGCAACCACGCTCGGGCCGGCGATCTGGCTGGGTTTCAGTTATGTCACCGTTCCTGCGATCGGGTTTTCGGTGCTTGGCTGGGGGCCGTTGATGGTGCTTGGCTTTGTGATTGGGCGCAAACGAAACAACGGCGCGCGGCCGAATCCGCAACTCTTGTTGCACGCCGGTCTGGCGCTGCTGGGATTCGCCTTGTGTTTGCGCTTGATTGGCGGCTACGGGGATTTTGGGCCGTTCGGTCAGATCGGCGACAGTGCCGCGCACTGGCTGATTATGAGCAAGGCGCCGCCCAGCCTGAGTTTCTTCGCCTTTAATCTGGGCCTCGCCGCACTGATTGCGGCATTCGCCTCGCTCCGCCCGGCGCTGCTTGAACGGGCGCCGCTGAACTGGTTGGCGCTGGTTGGCCAGACCTCCCTCGGCTTTTATGTGGCACATTTGTGGGTGTATCACCTGGTGGCGGCGCTGGTCGAGCCGCTCAATCTGCCGATCATCGCATTGGCGAAGGGTTATCTGGTATTCGCCCTCGGCCTGCTGTTGCTCTTGCCGATCTGTCTGGGCTATCGCCGCTTGCGCAAGGCGTACCCGCAAAGCGTGTTGCGTTATTTGTAGAGGAACCATATGCGGATCGGGATCGATGTTCGTTACTTATCGCACGGCCTGGTCGGCGGTGTCCATACCTATGTAGCGCATTTCGTGCCGGCGCTGATCGCCGCCGCCGCTGAACACGAGATCATCCTGTATGCCGATACCAAGCGTCCGTTTGAGTTGGCCGATCTGCCCGAGCGCGTGAAACTGCGTTTGTTGCCGTACCGTGGGCCGCATTCAAGTGTGCTGAACGATCTGCTGATGCGCCGCGCAATGGCCGCAGATCGGATCGATGTAGGGCATTTTCCGGCCAACTATGGCTTTGCGCCGCGTCAGGCGCGCAGTGTGATCACCCTGCACGACGCGATCAATCTGATGCCCCTGACTGAGATTATTCGCGGCCATGGCAAAGATCTGCGGACAGTGGCGATGATGAGCTATCTGCACCTGATGAGTACGGCTGCGCTGCGCCGGGCCGATCTGGTGGTAACGGTTTCGGCCCACGCCGCCCGCGAGATCGCCCGCTACAGCGGCTATGACCCGGCCCGGATTGTGGCGGTGCATCACGCACCCACCCCCGACTTGCGGCGCATCACCGACCCGGCAACGCTGGATGCGGTGCGGGCGCGCTATCAGTTGCCGGCCCGCTTTGTACTCGCCGATGGGCTAAAAAACCCGGCGGTGCTGATTCGGGCCTGGCCGCATCTGCCTGAAACCATGCGCCGCGATACGCGCCTGGTCTTCTTCGCCCGGCGTGAGCCATTGCCGATTGTGCGTGAGGCCGAGGCCGCCGGGATCGCGCTGCTGCTGATCAACCCGCCGCGCCAGGATCTGGTGGCCTTGTATAGTATGGCCGACGCCTTTGCGTTTCCGTCGTGGATCGAGGGCTTCGGCATCCCAATCCTGGAAGCGATGACCTGTGGCGCAGCAGTGATCGCCTCTGATCGCGGCAGCATCCCCGAAGTGGCCGGTACGGCGGCGCTGATCGCCGATGCCGAGGACGAGCGGGCCTTTGCGGCTCACCTTACGCAGGTGTTGGGGAATAGCCATACCGCCGCAGCGTTGCGCGAGCGCGGTTACGCGCGTGCAGCCCAATTCTCGTGGCAGCGCACAGCCCAGGCGATCCTCACGAGTTACGAATGTGTCGTTCAAGACCGCCGGTTGCAAGTGCTCGAATCCGAACTTTGACGCATGCGTGTCGCGGTTCTATCACGATAGAGGTTTTATGGATCGCCTTGCCCGTGTGGTTGCGCGGAATTCAGCATTCGGCGCCGGTGCGCAGATCATTATCAAAATCCTCTCATTTCTGTTCACTGTGCTGATTGTGCGCAATCTCGGCGCAGAGGATTTCGGGCAGTACGCGGCAGTGCTCGCATTCGGGGCGCTGTTCGTCTTCTTCGCCGACCTGGGCTTAAGCCCGTACACCGTGCGCGAGGTTGCCCGTTTGCGCGATGCACCCGACGGCGCGGCCCAGATCGCCGCCCTTTACGGCGATGTTTTGCGGATCCGCTTTATCCTCTCGATCGTTACCGCGCTGTTGCTGATCGGCACGGCGTGGATTACCGGCCGCCCGGCGGTGATGGTCGGCGCGATCGCGCTCGGCACGCTCGGCCTGATCATGTACAGCCTGCACGGAACCAGCGACTCGCTGCTGGCCGGTTACGAGCGCCTCGACATCAGCGCAGCGGCGCGAGTGGTCTACCAGTTTTGTTTCGTCGGTGCCGGCGCCCTGGTGCTCTGGTTGGGATTGGGCTACTATGGCTTGATCGGCGCAAACCTGTTGGGCATCGCCCTGATGACGACGGTTTGTTACACTGGTGCGCGGCGCTTAGGATTGCGGATCGGTGCGGTAAACCGGACGCGTTGGCTGCGTTTGCTGCGCGCCAGCATGCCGTTTGGGATCATCGGGTTTACGTTGGGCCTGTCGTACAAATTCGACACGGTGCTGTTGAATATTTTTCGCAGCGATGTTGAAACCGGGCATTATGCGGCAGCCTACAATCTGATCTTCTCCATGGTGCTGATCTCGAATATCCTGAATACGGCGCTCTTCCCGACGCTGACGCGGCAGGCGGCCAGCGATGCCAGTGTGTTGCCGGCGGTGTATGGGCGAGCCTTGCGCTACCTGCTGGTGCTGAGTCTGCCGATTGCGATCGGCGGCGCGGCCCTGGCGCACCAGATTATTCCCTTCCTTTTCGGCGAAGGCTATGCCGGCGGGATTACTGCGCTACGCCTGTTGATCTGGGTTTTGCCGCTCATGTTCATAACCGAGTTTCTGGGGTATATCGTGGTAATCGCCGGGCGCGAAGCTCGGGTTGCGCGGGCGGTGGTGCTCAGCACCAGCATTAATGTCGTCTTTAATATTGCTGCCGTCCCGTTCTTCGGAATCGCCGGTGCAGCCATCACCACCGTGATCACCGAACTGATCCTGACCGGCCAGTATCTTTGGATGCTGCGCGATACGTTGCGCGATCTGCCCTGGGTGCAGATTGCTGTCCGGCCGGGGTTGGCCGCGTTGCTGATGGGTGGTGTGGTGTTGCTCGCATCACCGTGGTTGCCGTTGTTGGCCAATATTGCCCTGGGCGGAGTTGTGTACGGCCTGCTGGTGCTGGGCATGGGCATCCTGAGTCGCGATGAGCTACGGTTTATCCGCAGTTTGCGGCAACGCCCGCCGGTTGCCCGCGAAGCTGCTTGAAAGGGTGGATCATGAAGATCATCTTACCGGTGCATCACTTTCCACCGCACTATCGCGCCGGTGCCGAACTGTATACCGAGCGGCTTGCTCGTGGCTTGATCGCGCAGGGCCACACGGTACAGGTGGTTTGTGTCGAGCGGATTGATCGCGGTTCGCGCGATGCGGTTGAGGCAGTTTACGCTGAGTATGCCGGTGTGCCGGTCTGGCGGCTCAGTCTGGATCTGCGGGCTGCGCCGCCCGAGTGGGAGTACGCGAATGCGCCGATCACGCGCTGGTTCGGCGAACTGCTCGATCGTGAGCAGCCCGATCTGGTTCATTTGCAGGGCGGGTATTTGATCGGCGCCGGGGTGTTGGCTGCCGCCCAGGAGCGCAGTATTGCCACTGCGGTTACGTTGCACGACTACTGGTTCCTGTGTCCGCAGATTACGTTGCTGCGCGGCGACAATACGTGTTGTCCGGCGCCGCCGGCTGATCCGCGTGGCTGCGCCTGGTGCATGCAGCTAGGGAGCCGGCGTTATCGTCTGCCCGATCAACTCAGCGGCGGCCTGTTTGGGAAGGCGGCGCAACAGTTTGTGTTGCAGCGTGCCGGAACACAGATCGCCGAGCGGCGTCAGTATCTGAATCGAGTTTTAGCGCATGTAGATGCGGCGATCGCTCCATCTCACTTTCTGGCCGGGCTGTTCGACGATCTTCTCACCCCCGAACAGATCCATGTGGTTCGGATCGGCATCGATGGGCTGCCGTTGCGTTCCTGCCGGCCACGACAGCGTGATCATCGCCTGCGCCTGGGATATCTGGGCCAGGTATCCGAACACAAAGGCGTCCACCTGGCGATCACGGCGATCCGTGCTATGCCGCATACCGATCCGCCGGTTGAACTCCATATTTACGGCGATCTGGAGCGTGTGCCGGCCTATGTCGCACGTTTGCGCCGTATGATCGGCGACGACCAACGCATCAGCCTGCATGGCGCTTATCGGCCCGATGAACTCCCGGCGATTTTCGCGCAGCTTGATGCAACCATTGTGCCGTCGATCTGGTATGAGAATAGCCCGCTGACTATTCTTGAGGCCCAGCTCTGCAATCGCCCGGTGATTACGGCTGCCTTCGGCGGCATGGCTGAATTGGTGCAGAACGACGTGAACGGTCTTCACTTCCAGGCCGGCGATGCTCGCGATCTGGCCCGTCAGATCGAGCGTTTGCGCAGCGAAGCGGGTTTGTTGGAACGTCTTGCGCAGGCGCGGGTGGTGATTCCCAGCCAGGCCGAGGAGTTGCGGCGGCTGATCGCAATTTATGCTGCGGTGTTGAGTACTCACGGCTTGGAGCACCGGCTATCCTGCAACAACGAGGTGCCAGGATGCGCGTACTGATCGCTGTTCATGGGTATCCGCCGACCCATAACGGTGGAGCCGAACGCCGGGCAGAGCGCCTGGCGCGCGGGCTTGCATCCCTTGGCCATGCCGTAGATGTTTTATGCATCGAGACACCATCGGCAAGCCGGCCGGAGTTGCACTGGATCGACAGCGCGAGCGACGGTGTGCGTGTGCGGCGGGTGAGTTTCAACCTTGGGCAGATGCCCGATCCAGTGCGTTGGAGCTACGAAAATCCGGATCTAGGCGCAGTTGCTGCGGAGATGATCGCTGAACATAAGCCTGATATCCTGCATATGTTCAGTGGCTATCTGACAGGCGCCAGTGTGGTGCAGGCGGCGCATCAAGCCGGTGTGCGGACGGTCATCTCGCTCACCGATTACTGGTGGCTGTGCCATCAGATTAACCTTGTGCGTACCGACGACACGCGCTGCGATGGGCCGAGTCCGCTGAAGTGCGCCCGCTGTCAGGCCGAACTGCAACGGCGTTTTCGCCTGCCGGCGCAAATAGCGCCTGGTCTGCTCGGTCTGGCCTGGCAGGGTGCCGCAGCGCTGCCGGTTTTGGAAGAGCCGCTGGGCATTGCGGAACAGCGCCGACGCCGCGCGGTGCTGCTGAAAACGCTGTCTCTGGCCGATGCGCTTATTGCGCCTTCGCACTATCTGGCCGAAACCTATATTCGGCACGGCGCTCCGGCAGAACGAATACATGTGTGGCGGCAGGGGGTCGAACTGAATATCTGCCCGCTACGCAAACCCGATCCGGCATTTCGCTTCGGGTTTCTTGGTCAGGTCAAGCCGCATAAAGGCGTCCACACGTTGCTGGATGCCTGGGAATTGCTGGGCGGTTCGCAGCCGCGCCGGCTCACGATCTATGGCTCGGCGGAGGGCGATCCGGAGTATGCTGCCCAGATTCGCGCCAGGGTTGCGCAGTTGCCCGATGTGAGTTGGCCGGGTACATTTGCTGCCACAGGGCCGTGGCCCGTGCTGGCCGAACTTGATGCGCTGGTGATGCCGTCGCGCTGGGTTGAGAATAGTCCGAACAGTATTTTGGAAGCGCAGGCGATGGGCGTGCCGATCGTGGGCACCAACCTGGGTGGGATCGCCGAACTGGTGGATCATGGGCGGAACGGCTTGCTCTTCGCGGTTGATGATGCCGCAGATCTGGCCCGCCAGCTCCAGCGGCTGCTTGATGAGCCGGAGTTGGGGGCGCACTTGCGTCGCAACCCCATCCCCTTTCAAGCCCAGCCTGAAGACTTAATGCACAAGATTGAGTTGTACACCCGGCTGATTCGGGGTGGTCGAGCGATGGATCGATCTGGAGAACTACGTGCCATTGGTGTATGCTAAGTGGCCGCGATTGGCCGGCGGGCTTGTGTACGGCTTGCTCCCGCTATCATTGGGGACACTTGATTTCGGCGCTGGGCGCCGCTTTCTAGGGCCAAATAGGAGTCGCTGATGTTGCCGCGGGTTGCCGTGATCATCTTAACCTACAACGGGATCGACGATACCCTGGCATGCCTGGCGAGCCTGGCGGCGCAGGATTATCCCGCCGAGCGACGTGCGCTGATCGTGGTGGACAACGCATCCTCCGACACGACATTGGAGCGCGTGCGCGCGCTGTATCCCTGGGTTACGCTGATTGCGAACGGGGCCAATCTCGGCTTTGCAGCCGGGAACAATGTCGGCTTGCGCTACGCCCTGGAGCATGGCTTCGACTATGCGCTGCTGCTGAATAACGACACCGAGGGGCCGGTTGATTTTCTGCGCAATCTGGTGTGCGCGGCTGCGGCCGATCCAACGATCGGCGCTGCCGGGCCGCTTATCACCTACCACGAGCGCCCCGAATTGATCTGGTCGGCCGGTGGGATGATCGACTGGCGGCGCGGAACCAGCAGCATGCGCGGGATCGGCGAAGTTGCCCCGAAGCAGGTTGAACCGCCGGTTGATGTTGACTTTGTCACCGGATGCGCGATCCTGGTAAGTCGCGAAGCGATGGCGCGGGCCGGCATACTCGACGAGCGGTTTTTTATGTATTACGAAGAAACTGAGTGGTGTGTGCGGATCGCCGGGCCGGGCTACGGATCACATATGTGCCGGCGGCGCGCCTGCTGCACAAAATCCCGCTCGCCGATCGGGTCGATCGGCCCTATGTCGCCTACTACATGACACGTAACCGGCTGTTGTTTCTGGGCGCTGTCCGGGCCTCGCTGCGGGCCTGGTTCCATGCCGTGATACTCCAGGACGGGCGCACGCTCTTCAGCTACTCGCTCCGGCCGAAATGGCGCAACCGCCGCGCGCAACGCGATGCCATGATCCAGGGATGGGCTGATTTTCTGCGTGGTCGCTTCGGCCGGCGCGATGTGCGGCTTTCATAAGCAGCCAAACCACTGCCCGGCGATTGCCCCGGCTGACAACTTGCTCATATCGTCTTCTGCGCCCTTCAGAGTGCATTCATCCCTACTTGCTACGATAACAGCCGACGCAAGCTTTGTATGTGGAGTCGGCGATGCGACTGCTGTTTCTTTCCGCCTGGTGTCCGTTGCCCGCCGACAACGGAATTCGCTTGCGGGTCGCGAATCTGTTGCGTCAGTTGGCCCGGCGCCACGAGATCCACCTGCTGACGTTTGCCGCCGAGCATCCCGGCGCGGATGCACTGCGCGAGTTGCGTACGATCTGCGCCGAGGTTGAGATCGTTCCCGAGACCGCGTTCGCCAACCGGCCGATCGGGCAACTTGCCGGTTTCCTGGCCCGCGAGCCGCGTTCTTTGCGCGCCAATCACAGCCCGGCGATGGCGGCTGCCGTACGTGCCCGCGCCGGGCGAGGCTACGATCTTGTGCTTGCTTCGCAGCAGCACATGCTGCCCTACGCCTTGTTGCTGCCGAATACGCGGCGGATCGTCGATGAAATTGAGTTGATCACGATTCGCGATCAGTATCTGCAGGAACACCATCCTGCCCGGCGTGCGCGCGCATACCTGACGTGGTGGAAACTGACGCACTATTTGCGCCGGGTTTTGCGCGATGTCGATGGCATAACGGCGGTTTCCGAACCCGAGTTGCGCCTGCTGCGCAGCTTTGCTCCGGCGGATCTGCGTACCGCAGTTGTGCCGAATGGCGTTGATCTGGCTGCCTATCAACCCTGTGGCGTCGAGCCGACGCCCGATTTACTGATCTATCCCGGCTCGCTCACATTCGAGTCGAATTTCGAGGCCGTCGCATACTTCGCGCGCGCGATCCTGCCGCGCATTCAAGCCCATCGCCCGCAGGTACGCCTGATGGTCACCGGTCGCGCCGATCATGCGCAGATTGCGGCACTGCCGGCGAACCCTGCCTTGGAACTGGTGGGCCAGTTGCCGGATGTGCGCCCGGCGGTTGCCGGTGCATGGGCCGAAGTCGTGCCGCTCCTTCAGGGCAGCGGCACGCGCTTGAAGATCCTTGAGGCCTTGGCGCTCGGCACGCCGGTAATCGCCACCTCGAAAGGCGCTGAAGGCCTTGATCTGCAACCTGGCCGTGATCTGCTGATCGCCGATGATCCGGACGTATTTGCCGCCGCCGTACTACGTGTGCTCGACGACGTGCAGCTACGGACGCAGCTCGCTGTGGCCGGACGCATCGCCGTGCAACCCTACGATTGGTCGGCGGCGGCAACGGCTCTGGAGCACCTGATCGCGCAGGTTGCCGCTTTACGAGTATAAAACTGTGAAAATCGTCACTGAAACGCCATATCTGCCGATCCGCGGCCTGCCGCCCTGGTTGCTGAATCTCGCGGTGGTGTTCCTGGTGTGCGGTTATTGCGCCGGCATCGGCTTGATGGCGGGAAGCGAGCGCTGGACGATCACCGCATTGCTGATTGCGGCGCCGGTAGCCGTGATCGGCGCAGCACTGGTTGGCCATTACTTTCAGATGGTGGTGCTGCTGTTGCCGCTTTCCGCACTTATCCTGCCGATCGCCGAGATCGGCACCGGCTCCGAAACGCGCCTGCCGCTGAGTTTGCTGCTGACACTGGCCCTTGGTGGGTTGTGGATTGCCGCGATGTACCGGCGCGGCTGGAAGATCGTCGCGTCGCCGCTCAATGCGCCGCTGGTTGTGTTTGCCGCTATTTGCACAATCTCGCTGTTCTGGGGGATCATCTGGCGCGATCCGATTTTGCTGCCCTGGAGCGGCACAAGTTTTGTGGTTGTGCAGATCGCTTCGCTGGTTACGATCCTGGCTTCACTCGGCGCCGGCTTGCTGATCGGTAACTTTGTGACAACCCGCCGCCAGGTTGGCTGGGTGCTCGGCTGTTTTACGGTTGTCGGCGTGCTGATGACATTTTCGCAGATGCTCGGCCTGAATCAGTCGGTATTGAACGACCGCGGCCTGTGGGGCCTCTGGCACACGGCAGCGGTGGTGGGCCTGCTGGTTGCGCAGCCGAAGATCCGTTGGTACTGGCGCGCGGCGCTTCTGCTCGCCCTGGGCCTGAATCTCTACCACACCATGATCGTCAACTCGCTGTGGGTATCAGGCTGGTTGCCAAGCGTTACCGGCGTGGCCGCAGTGGTCTTTTTTGCGTCACGACGGCTGTTTTTTAGTTTGTTGCTCGTGGTTGCGCTTGTTGCCGGGCAACCATTGTTTGCCTATATCACCGAGGTCAACGACGCGAATGTTGAGGAAGGCAGCCTGCAGCGCTTGACGCTGTGGGAGCAAAATTGGCGCGTTGTGAGCGATCACTGGTTGTTCGGCACCGGGCCGGCCGGCTATGCGATCTACTACATGACCTTTTTTCGGGCCGATGCCCGCTCAACCCACAATAACTATCTCGATATCCTGGCTCAGTTCGGGTTTACCGGCCTGTTTGTCTGGTTCTGGCTGGCGATTGTCGCTGTCTGGGAGGGCTGGCGCCTGATTAGTCGTGCGCCGCCGGGGATTCTGCGTACGGCGGCAATTGTCGCTACCGGCGGCTGGATCGCCGCCCTGGGTTCGATGATGCTGGGCGATTGGGTGTTGCCGTTTGCTTTTAATCAGGGCATCGGCGGCTTTAAATATACTGTTTACACCTGGCTTTTCCTCGGGTTGTTGATCAGTATACGCCGCATTATCGCCGATGAGGAACGGGAAGCCGAAGAGGAAGCCGATGCGATTCGCGAAGCTGATTTTGCCAATGCTGCTACTGCCGGCGGTTCTGTTGACGCCGCTATTCGCTGAGCAGGTTGTTGCCCAGAGCGGCGGCTGGCGCACGCCGGTAGAGGTCTCGCAGCCGCCATTGGCGCCGGGCGAAACACCGGCGCCCGACGAGCGGCGGTACGGCTCGTCGTGGTTCGCCGACCTGGCCCTTGATAATGCCGGCAATGCCCTGATCTCGTGGTATAGCGGTGTGGCCCTTGGCGGTGAAGCCTCTAATTCACTCGATCTGCTGATGTATCGCGAATTGCGCGACGATAACTGGTCGCCGATTAACGAAGTCCAGGCTCCGGCGACCGGCGGTTTTACGGTGCGCAACAGTGTCGTCGCCGGGCGCGATGGTCGCTTGCATGCGATCTATCGGGGCGGCACGCAGTTGTTCTATGTGTCTGCGCCGATCGATGCGGCATTCTCGGCCCAAAACTGGTCGCCGCCGCGTCTGCTCGCCGACGGCAGCACATATTACAACGCCCTTGCCACTGACAATGCCGGCGGTTTCCATGCCTTCTGGTCGGAAACCGTGATCGATGATCCGCTTACCCCAAATGAAGTCTGTGCGAACTGTAGCGACCTGTACTACCGGCGCTCGCTTGATAGCGGTGTTACCTGGGAGCCTGAGATCAACCTGTCGCGGAGCCAGGAAGGCGAGAATCGCCCGGTGGTGGTGGTGGATGAACAGAACCGCATCCATATCACATGGGATGAAGGCGTCGATTGGTATGCCGGCAACGGGTTGCCGAAGTATGGTGTGTACCTGCGTTCCGACGATCGCGGCGCAACCTGGCGCGCGCCGGCCCGCTTTAGTCTCCCGGCCGATGCCGCAGCCATTGTGGCCGCTGACTTAGTCGAACAGGCGGCAGCCCGCGCCGAACCCGGCAGCCCTGCGAGCAATGAGCCTTTGCGTGAATTTCCCGCTGCGGTGCAGCAAACAGCCCTGGCTGTCGATGGGCAGGGGAATCCGACCGTGGTGTTCCGCAGCGCATACAACGAGCGGGTCTACGTTCAGCGCTCGCTCGACGGCGGCGACAATTGGCAATCGCCTGGGGTGATTCCCGGCGTGCTGGCGCGAAATATCCAAGATAACAATCTTGATATTTATGGCCTGGCTTTTGACGGTGCCGGAAATTTGCATTTATTGATGGTCGGCTTTATTCAAGCGCTTTTTGATCCGAACACGCCAACAAACCCTACACTCTTGCATCTGACATTCGATGGCGATGAGTGGACGGCCCCGGAGCCGGTTGTAACCAACGATCTGTATCCCGAATATCCCCGTTTGCAGGTCTATAACGGCAACGAGCTACGGGCGGTCTGGTTCACCCGTAGCCGCGACGATCTCTTCAACAGCGAACGAGCGCGCTATCGGGTCTGGTACAGCGAGCGGACGCTCGGTGCGCCGGTTGTCGCGCCGTTGCCTTTGTTTACGCCGATACCGACGCTGCAAGCGACGGCAACACCTATGCCGGCGCCGCCAACCCCCGCACCAACGGCGCTGCCGGCGGATGCGTTAGCTGCCGCACCACTAACCGACCGGCCGAATTGGGAGCGCAGCGGGCTGAGCACGATCTTGCTTTCGTTGCTGCCGGCGATCACTATCCTCGGCATTGTCTTCGCGGTGCGCGCCCTGATTGTGCGCTGGCGATCGTAAGGAACGGCACGGGCGATGTGGCGCCCCAGGTTGTGCGCCGCGCCGGATGTGTCACGCCGTACGCCGGATTCCGTACGTGCCACACCTGCTAAGGTAGCGCTTTTCACAATTCCCGGCTTCTGAGCCGTCACGAAAAGTTCATCTTCAAAGGTACTTTTAGCCTATCGCATCAACGCCACCGATTACGAGCACTGTCGGGACGATGAACAAACAAATTTTGCATAAACTCATCTTTTCTCCACGCCGCCGGACAAACGTCGCCTTGCTGTTGGTATTGATCCTGTTGTTCGGGATTTTGTCGTTGGCGGTTCAGGCCAATACCAACGAACAAACCTGGACCCAGGTTGTCAACCCGGCATGCGACAACACCACCTTTGATGGTGCGGTTCTTGGTATTTCCGAAGGCGGACTGGAGTGCGGCATCCCGGACGGATCGTACGAGACCGGCCGGATCTACGTGCCCGATGTTATGCAAGATGTTGTTGCATCGGCTCCCAGCGATCCCTGTCGCAATCTGCTCGGCCTCGATACCGGCGATACCTGTTACCGCATGTGGTACTCGGCGCGCAGCGCCTCAACCAATACCGCCGCAGTTGCTCTTGCGGTTTCGGTAGACGGTGTGAGCTGGGAGCGCTATGCGATTGTGCTGGCGGGCAGCGCTATCAGCGGCCGTTTCGACAGTTCCTGGCTCTCGAACCCCTCGGTGATCAAAGATGTTTCCGGCGGCGCCGGTGATCCCTGCTTCGACCAGGCGGGAGTTGCTTCCGGCGAAAGCTGCTATCGCATCTGGTACACCGCCACCACCAATAGCAGCACCTTTGCCGTCGGCGGCGCCGTCTCGGCTGATGGCGTGACATGGTTTCGCGTAAATGGGCCGAATGTTTTGGCGCCCTATCAGCAGTCGATGCTCGCGCCGTCCAGCAATCCAGTCCGCTTCGATAGCCGCGGGCTGGTGGCGCCGTATGTGATCAAAGATCGGGCAACAACTGCTGCGCCGTGTACCGGTGTTACGACGGGCGATACGTGTTATCGCATGTGGTACGAAGGCTGGGGCGTAAACGGCGCATTCCGGATCGGCTATGCCACCTCGCCCGACGGCATCGAGTGGAATCGGGTCTATTCCAGCCGCGACGACGGCGCAATTGTGGCGCCTACGCTTGGGTTTAACGACACCTTTGATGAGGCCGACACCGGGATTACGACGGTTGTGAAAGACGGTTCGCTGTACCGCATGTGGTACGACGGAAAGATGAATCCCGGCAACGATACCAGCGTCAATATCTTCTCGATCGGTCACGCCACATCGGTGGACGGGATTAACTGGCAGAAACCCGATCTGGTCGAGCCGGTCTGGAGCGGCGCCGATGACGCAATCACCGTGCCGGGCGCCCAGGAAGACAATGTCTGGGCGCCGCGGGTGATCAAGCAGCAAACAGCGGCCGGCGCCGAGTACTGGTTGTACTACGCATCCGCCACCAGCCCCTACGATCGCCGAATTGCTCTCGCCCGCATGACGCAGGGAGCACCATTGGGTGGTGTGAGTATTATCCGCGACGGCAATGATGTCACGTTGCAGTTCAATACAACTGAGGAGTTGCCGGTGGGCGGAAGCGTGTTGATCACCTTGCCGCCCGAGATCGACACCACCGACATTACGCCGCTCGGGCTGACCAATTTTGCTGCCGGCGCCGTTTTGCGGGTTGATCCGGCAGCCGTCACCGATGCCTATGCTCAGGGCGTGGCGCGTGGCGCGTTGATCGTCGATCTGAGTTCGGCCGGCGCCGCCACACCCGCCGGTGCTGCCAAAGAGATTCGCTTCCAGTTGCCCAGCGGGAACAGCGATCTGAGCGCCCTGGTGCAGACCTTCAACAACTTGCGGGTGCTGGAGCAAGGCGTCGCTGATCTGCCGGCGCCGACACCCACGCCGACGAATACAGCGGAGCCGACCGAGACGGCGACCAATACGGCGACGCCGACCGCGACCCCGACCGAAACGGCGACCAATACGGCGACGCGACCGAAACAGCAACAAACACGGCGACGGCGACGAATACGGCGACGGTGACGCTGACCGAAACGAACACGCCAACCGTGACGCCGACGGAAACGAATACGCCGACCGTGACGCCGACGGCGACCA
>JAAUQO010000063.1 GCA_012032775.1 Oscillochloris sp.
GCGCCCGCTGTTCATCTACTCGGCGGCCGAGATTATGGCCGAGAAGCCCCAGGTTGCCTCCTTCATCAACTACTACCTCACCTTCGTCAACGACGAGGTGGTCGATGTCGGCTACTTCCCGGCCAGCCCAAGCGCGCTTGCTCAGGCTCGCAGCAACTGGTTGAATGCCACCGGCGGCGAGAGCATGATGAGCGGCGATGCTGAGCCGATTGATCTGCCTGAGGTCGATCCGGCCGGCGTAACCGGCGACATCATTGTGGCCGGCTCCAGCACGGTGTTCCCGCTGACCGAGCGCATGGCGGAGCTGTTCAACGAGGATGGCTATAGCGGCCAGATCACGATCGACAGCATCGGCTCGGGCGCCGGCTTTGAGCGCTTCTGCGTGAACGCGGAGAGTGATATCTCCAACGCTTCGCGGGCGATTAACGACGAAGAACTGGCTGCCTGTGAGGCCAATGGTCGCCCGGCCCTCGAGTTCCGGGTCGGCACCGATGCCCTGGCAATTGTGATGAGCAGCGAGAACGACTTCGTCGAGAACCTGACGTTCGAGCAGCTTGCGGCGATCTACTCGGGCGAGGCGGCCACCTGGGCCGATGTCGATCCGAGCTACCCGGCCGAGCCGATCCAGCTCTTCAGCCCCGGCACCGATAGCGGCACCTTCGACTACTTCGTCGAGGAGATCTTCGACGAGGACGAGGCGCCGATCCTGGGTGCCAACCCGCAGCTCTCGGAGGACGACAACGTCCTGGTGCAGGGTGTGGAAGGCTCGCCCTACGCAATCGGCTACTTCGGCTATGCGTTCTACGCCGAAAATGCCGACCGGCTGAAGATCCTCAATATCGAGGGTGTGGAGCCGAACGAGGCGACGACCGAGGACGGCAGCTATCCGCTGTCGCGCCCGCTGTTCATCTACTCGGCGGCCGAGATTATGGCCGAGAAGCCCCAGGTTGCCTCCTTCATCAACTACTACCTCACCTTCGTCAACGACGAGGTGGTCGATGTCGGCTACTTCCCGGCCAGCGTAGAAGCGCTGAACAACGCCAAGCAGAACTGGCTCGACGCGCAGTAGAAAAAGCGGTATGGAGTGCAAGGCGTTGTCTTGCACTCCATACCGCAAAAACATTCTTATTTCACTGGTATAATTTTTAAACTGAACCTGTTGACGGACATCCGGTAATTCAGGGAGGAAGACATGGCGGATCAGGCCCGCGTAAGCGCAGAAAGCCGCGTTGGTGTTGCCGGAGCGGCAGCGCGACCGGCCAACTTACGCAAGCGCCCACGCATCGGTGAGACGATCATTCAGACCACACTCTTCATCTGCGGCTTTATCTCGATCTTCACAACCCTCGGCATTGTGTATGTACTCGGCCAGGAGTCGTTGCTCTTCTTCGCCGACGAATCAGTTTCAATTGTCGAGTTCTTTACCAAAACCGTCTGGCAGCCCGCGATCGGCGAATTCGGCATTCTGCCTCTGGTCAACGCAACCCTGATGACCAGCTTGATCGCGATGATCGTTGCGGTTCCAGTCGGTCTTGGTGCCGCGATCTATCTGGCTGAGTACGCCACTGAGCGTGTGCGCGGCATTCTCAAGCCGGTGCTTGAAGTGCTGGCCGGTGTGCCCACCGTCGTTTATGGCTACTTCGCCCTCACGTTCGTCACTCCTGCGATGCGCAATGTCTTTGGCCAGGATACCGTTTCGATCTATAACTTCGGCGCGGCCGGAATTGTCGTGGGTATTCTGCTGATCCCCCTGATCGCCACCCTGAGTGAAGATGCGCTGAGTTCGGTACCGCAGAGCCTGCGCAATGCTGCTTATGGCCTGGGCGCCACCAAATTCGAGACGGCGGTTCAGGTGGTGGTGCCGGGAGCACTCTCAGGGATCATCGCCGCCGGCATTATTGCAATGTCGCGCGCCGTCGGTGAGACGATGATTGTGGCACTTGCCGCAGGCGCCAGCCCCAACTTTACCTTTAATCCTTTCCAGCCCGCCGAGACGATGACCGGCCATATTGCCCGTATCTCCGGCGGCGACTTGAGCTATGCAACCATCGACTATAACTCGATCTTCGCAATCGGTCTGATGCTGTTCATCATAACCCTGTTGTTGAATGTCGCCAGTCGCTGGGTGGTTACGCGTTTCCGTGAGGTGTACGAATGAGCGCTGATATTTCTCAGGACCCCCACCGCACAACCGGAACCATGCCTGAGGGCGAGGCGCTTATTCGCAATGTCTCCGCCCGTCAGCAAGTGGGCCGGATCTGGCAGGCGGTGTTGTTTGGTTGTACCATTCTGGGCATCCTTATTCTGCTGCTGTTGCTCTGGAATGTTGTGAATGATGCCTTCGGCGGTATTGCGACCCAATCGGAGATCGCGGCCGCCGAGATCTACAGCGACCGTGAACCGGAGTCGCTTTCGCAGGCTGAGTTGATCACGATCCTTGAGGAAAACTTGCGTTCCCGCGTGCTGCGCAATGTTACTCGGGAGCAACCGCTTGAGGAGCGCAGTACCGAGAATCTGATCGAGCTTATTGAAACTGAGGTTATTCGCTCCGAGGTTGTTGCGATCTATACCCTGAGCGAATACCTGTTCAACCGCGACGGGATTGAGGCGGCTCTGGTCGAAGAGTTTCCGCGCGCTGAGTTGGAGTTTCGCAGTTGGGTCAGCACCGATTTCGTGGCCACTCCGATGTCGAGTCGCCCGGTTGACGCCGGTGTGCGAACCGCACTTCTCGGCTCGCTCTGGCTGTTGCTGATCACCATTCTGATTGCGTTTCCGCTCGGTATCGGTGCGGCGCTCTACCTTGAAGAGTACACCAGTATTAAGCCGTTCGACGAGCGCAACCCTGTCGGGCGTCGGGCGAACGCGATTATCGCGCGGCTCTCGGGGATTATCCAGACCAATATTTACAACCTTTCCGGCGTGCCATCGATTATCTACGGGATGCTTGGATTGGCGATCTTCGTGCGTGCGCTGGAGGCATTCACCAGCGGTAGTGTCTTTGGCGCCGGATCGGGCGGCGATACGCTCAATGGGCGCACGGTTCTGTCCGCAGGCATGACAATGGCGCTGCTGGTCTTGCCGATTGTGATTATCAGTTCGCAGGAGGCGATTCGCGCCGTGCCGAGTTCCATTCGTCAGGCCAGTTTTGGCCTCGGTGCAACCCGCTGGCAGACGATCTGGACTGTGGTATTGCCGAACGCATTGCCCGGCATTCTCACCGGAACCATTCTGGCGATCTCACGGGCGATCGGCGAAACTGCGCCGTTGATCGTTGTCGGTGCTTCGACATTTATCGTCACCGATCCCGAAGGTCCGTTCGCGAAGTTCACCGCCCTGCCGATCCAGATCTACAACTGGACGGCGCGCCCGCAGGATGAGTTCCGCGCGATTGCAGCAGCGGCGATTATTGTTCTGATGACCTTGCTGCTGTCGTTGAACGCAGTAGCGATTATTCTGCGCAACTACCTGCGCTCGAAGAGGGTAGCATCATGATTTCCAACGGCAAGTATGCCATCGAAGCCCGTGATATGCACATCTACTATGGCGCCTTCCGGGCCGTCAAAGGTGTGGATGTGCAGATCGAGTATAACAAAATCACCGCGCTGATCGGCCCTTCCGGCTGCGGCAAAAGCACCGTATTGCGCAGCTTCAACCGCATGAACGATCTGGTTGCCGGCGCCCGTACCGAGGGCGAAGTCCTTTTTCAGGGTATGAACCTTTATGCGCCTGAGGTAGATGCCGTGCAGGTGCGCCGCCGGATCGGCATGGTGTTCCAGAAGCCCAATCCCTTCCCCAAAAGCATTTACGACAACATCGCCTTTGGTCCGAAGATCAACGGCTGGAAGGGCAACAAAGCCGAGATGGACGAACTGGTGGAGCGCTCGTTGCGCAGCGCGGCGCTTTGGGATGATGTGAAGGATAAACTGACCCAGAGCGGCCTGTCGCTCTCGGGCGGCCAGCAGCAGCGTTTGTGCATCGCGCGCGCAATTGCGGTTGAGCCGGAGATCATCCTGATGGACGAGCCATGTTCGGCGCTCGACCCGATCTCGACCTTGAAGATCGAGGAGTTGATGTTCGAGTTGCGCCAGCGCTACACAATCGTGATCGTGACCCACAACATGCAGCAGGCCTCGCGTGCTTCCGACTACACCGCTTTCTTCCTGATGGACAATGATCGGGCCGGGCAGTTAGTGGAATATGGGCCGACCGAGCAGATCTTCTCAAATCCAAAAGACGAGCGCACCGAGCAGTATATCTCCGGTCGCTTCGGATAATTACCGTCCTTTAGGCTCGGCCCAAATCCCAAGGTTTTGGTGCTGTTTTGGCCGCTCTGCGGCAAAACAGCACCAAAACTATCATTCGGGGCGGCGAAGCCGCCCCGAACCCCGTCGTGGGAGCGACGTTGCATCAGCTCTGTGTCACCGTCGGGACGCAACACATTGCAACCCGACGGTGTTTTTTACCCGTTTCGCGGCTCCCATACCTCCGGCAGCACACAATCCCAGGGGAATTTGTATTCGTCGGCCGGGTCGTACACATGTGATTGCAGGTTGACGACGATCACCTCCGGTTGCGAGAGGGCTTTCCAGCCGTGCATCACCATCGGCGGGATCTTGATCAAGCGCGGCCGCTGCACCCCCAGAAAGATCGGACAGACGTGGCCGAAACTGGCTGAGTCGGGCCGAATATCCACCAGCACCACCTGAAGTTTGCCTCGTGTCACCGTAAATTGATCGGTGTGATGGTTGTGCAAATGCCAGCACTTCACCACGCCGTAATCCGTAGCACTCTGGTAGATGTGCTGCGGCATAATCAGGCCCTCATCTTCAATCCAGGGCCGGCTCCAAAGCTCGATCACATCACCACGCCCATCAACCAGTGGTTTCAGATCCTTTACGATCACCCCTTCAATCGTGGGTGCGCGATAGGGCGACTGAATAGTGTACGGGAGCTGCCGCAGCCACTCAATTGTTACATCATCAGCTTGAATCGGGGTTGTTTGGGTTGGAATGTCCGTCATAGTCTCGCACTCTCCTCAATAACACACTGATCGAGCATATTGCCGGCATGGGCTGTTATGAAACACGCCAAAGGATCACTCACGCTGGTTTCGTGCTTTCGGATGTGCCGTCTTTGAGGCAGCACAGTAGTTCAAAGCTGTGGTATAACACACCGGTTTGCCGGCACAGCGCGGCTAGTATAGCACGCCGGGTTTAACAGGAGGTAAACGCGAATGTGCGCTGGATGGCATTTCATTGACTACTATCGTGATGTTCTGCTACACTTGAGGTCTCAAGAATTTGGGGACGATGCAGTAATGATGGTGCCTGCACGACGTGCCGGTTGGATTTTAGCGCATTCGAATGGATTGCAGACATCCGGATTTCGGATTTGTACTAGATAGCGATCGGTGATTGGGTGGTTACTCCGCGTGTAGTTGTTGGACATCTTTCCCCCGACCTTGACTGTCTTGCGGCGATCTGGCTGCTTATTCGCTTTGGGCGAGCGAAAGAGGCCGATCTTGCATTTGTGCCGGCCGGTCGTACCTTTGACGACCAGCCGGTTGATAGTGATCCTCAGATTGTGCATGTCGATACCGGCGGCGGGCGCTTCGATCATCATCATACCGATGATTCGACTCTTAGTGCGGCAGAACTTGTACGGCGCGAGTTGCGACCGAGCGATCCGGCCTTGCAGCGCCTGGTCGATCATGTCACGCGGATCGATCATGCCGAGGCGGGCGCCGGGCGTCTGGCGACATTTTTCAACATCAACGATTTGATCGCCGGCTACAATGCTTTGTATCCCAACCGGCCGCATCACGTGGCCCAGGCGATGCTGCCGAACCTGGATGCATGGTACGAGCACGAGCAGCGCCAGGTGCGCCTGGAACGGGCATTCGCGGCCCGGCTCGAATTCCAGACGCGCTGGGGCCTTGGTATCGCAATGCAGAGCGACGACGGAGGATCGTCACGCTTAGCCTACAGCTATGGCGCAGTTTTGTATGCCTACCGTGATCGACGCGGCTACATGGGTATTGCGGCACAGCGCCGATCGAGTGTTGATCTTACGCCGATCTATTCGGATCTGATGCAGATCGACGGTGCTGCCGATTGGTATCTGCATCCCGGCCGGCGCTTGTTGCTCTGCGGCACCCCCAAATCCCCGCCGCAGACGCTCTCATCACTTTCGCTGAACGAATTGGTCGAGGTGATTAAGCGGCGTTGAGCTCCGGTAGCGTAACCCGGACATGGTTCGCCGGCATACACGGCGCTGGAACATGGTTCCGGCGCTTTTTCGTGCAGGCCGGCTTTCACCCTGATCCCGTCATCTTTTGCAAGGTTAACAATCATAGCCGGCTGGAATGATTTTACGAAAACTTTACACTTCATTTAATTGAGCTTTAAAATAAAGCCTCATACTAAGACTACAAGTATTGCGTCTCTATATCGCCAGTGTTGGACAGGAAGCCTACGACGCCGTCGGTGTTTGTAGCTGGATCGTTCAGGCCATTGTGTCGATCGTCGCTGTTTGCGTGCGCTTCGACATGGTGACCTGTGATCCTGTTTTTCCGTACCTGCACGGGAATATGATGCGCAAGGCAAAAGGGGATCGTGTCGATCGTCGGTAAGGAAAGGGAGGAATTGCATGGCGGGAACCACCACACGCAAAGTTGCGGTAGCCGAGGGCGGTGAAGAGAAGGCGGTTGCCTACTGGAAGGCGAACATCCGCCTGATCTCGATTTTGTTGAGTATCTGGGCGTTTGTTTCGTATATTGCCGGTTTCCTGTTTGCCGGTCCGCTGGCTAATCTCTACCTCGGCAATGTGCCGCTGAGTTTCTGGATCGTCCAGCAGGGTGCGATTATCACATTCGTAATCCTGATCTTTGTGTACGCTGCCGTGATGGATCGCTACGACAACCAGTACGACGTGCACGAATAGGTCAAAGGAGACAGAGATGACGGTCGCTACCTGGACGTGGATTCTGGTTATTCTCACCTTTGGTGTGTACATTTACATCGGCTATGCCAGCCGTGTGAAGGATACCAAGGGCTTTTACGTCGCCGGACAAGGTGTACCTGCAATTGCCAACGGTGCCGCTACCGCTGCCGACTGGATGAGCGCCGCGTCATTCATCTCGATGGCCGGTTTGATCTCGGTACTCGGCTTCGATGGCTCGATCTATCTGTTGGGCTGGACGGGCGGATATGTGTTGCTGGCACTCTTGTTGGCGCCGTATCTGCGTAAGTTCGGCAAGTATACCGTGCCCGACTTCGTCGGCGACCGTTACTACTCGAAGACTGCCCGCGCTGTTGCCGCAGTAGCCGCGATCTTCATCTCGATCACCTATGTGGCCGGGCAGATGCGCGGTGTAGGGATTGTGTTCAGCCGCTTCCTCGGCCTCGACATCGCCATGGGTGTGGTGGTCGGTATGATCATCGTGGCCTTCTTCGCCGTGCTTGGCGGGATGAAAGGCATTACCTGGACGCAGGTGGCGCAGTATAGTGTGCTGATCATTGCCTTCATCATCCCGGCGGTGGCGATCTCGATGGTGCTCACCGGCAACCCGATCCCGCAGTTGGCGCTGATCACCAGCGACATTGTGCCGCGGCTGAACCAGATTCAGCTCGATCTCGGCTTCTCGGAGTACACGCAGCCCTTTGCCAACCGTAGTCAGATCGACGTGATTGCGATCACGATCGCGCTGATGGCCGGTACCGCCGGATTGCCGCATGTGATTGTGCGCTTCTACACGGTGCCGAATGTGCGCGCTGCCCGCTACTCGGCCGGCTGGGCGTTGCTCTTTATCTCGCTGCTGTACCTCACCGCACCGGCACTGGCGGTGTTCGCCCGCTACAACCTGATCAATACGCTCAATGGCAAGTCGCTGGCTGAAGTCCAGACGCTCAGTTGGGTGAATAGCTGGTCTGAGACCGGCCTGCTTGGCCTGGAAGACAAGAACGGCAATGGTGTGCTGGAGTTGCGCCCGACTGCTGCCGAGTCGGAGATCCGGATCGATAACGACATTATCGTGTTGGCGACGCCGGAAGTTGCGCAGTTGTCGCCGTTCGTGATCGCGCTGGTGGCGGCCGGTGGTTTGGCGGCGGCACTCTCGACCGCCTCCGGTCTGTTGCTGGTGGTTTCAAGTTCAATCGCGCACGACCTCTACTATCGCCTGGTTAACCCGAATGCGAGTGAAGAACGCCGGTTGCTGGTGAGCCGCGTGGTGATCTTCTTTGCCGTGGTGGTGGCAGGCTACTTCGGCATCAACCCGCCTGGCTTTGTGGCTGAGGTGGTGGCCTTCGCCTTCGGGCTGGCCTGTGCCAGCTTCTTCCCGATTATCCTGCTCGGCATCTTCGATAAGCGCACCAATAGCCAGGGCGCGATCGCCGGTATGTCGGTCGGTCTGATCTTCACCGGTGTGATGATCATCCTGATGCGCTCGGTGCCGTTGCTCGGTACGGAGACGCCGATCATCAATGATGTCTTTGGCATTCAGGCCCAGGGTATCGGTACGGTTGGTATGATCCTGAACTTCATCATTACCTTCGGCGTCTCGCGGGTAACTGCGCCGCCGCCGCTGGAGATTCAGGAACTGGTGGAGTCGGTGCGTATTCCGCGCGGTGTCGGCGCCGCTACGCACGCCGATTAAGGGGTACGCCGGTCGGGATTTTGTCAGGGCGAAGCAGTGCGTTATGCGCACTGCTTCGCCCTGATACGATCTTAGCTCCAACTGCGCAGGCGGGTGATCCAGAGAGTACCGGCGCGTACCAGGCGTTCCTGATGCCGTTCGAGTAGAACGTATGCCGCAACCATCAGTAAGCCGGCGATGCCGAGTAGCACCCACTGGTTGGTGAAGCGCGCTGCGTTCAGGCCCATCCAGCTTACACCAAAAACAAAGAAGCCCAGCCCGCCGATGAAGGGCACGCGCACGCGCATTAGCGTACCATAGCCGGCGACTGCCAGTGATTCGGCGCAGAGCAACAGCAGTTGTCCGAACAGGTTGTTGCTACGAAGGGCTTGTCCGGCGGTGACACCGAGCAAAAGGGTCAGTGCGCCGGTCTCGATCATCTGGCCGAGTTGTGGCTGCCGCATGCGACGGAGACCATCACCGAGCACCAATAGATACACACCGGCCGGGATTGCGTACACCTGGGGGTTGCGGAAGCCCCAGACGGCGAGTTGGCATAATGCTGCGGCGATAATCGCAGCCCCGGCGGCGTAGGCATACGCGATCGTGCGATCACGCACGGCGAGGGTTGTCAGGATCAGGGCGGCGCCGATAAGGCCGAATGTAAGCGCCGGGAGGTTCTGATCCCACTCGGCGAGCGCCATAAATGTTAGCAGGAGTAATGCGGCGCCACTGATGACCAATGGCCCAATATGGCTCGGTTGCCGCCAGATCGCCAGGCGAGCTTTGTAGTGAATTACCCAGCCAATTACTACTACGGCCAGTTGTTCCAACACGAGCCAGGCGATGTTCCACGAAAAGCTGAATTCCAACCAGTTGTGAGTAGCGAACAAACTGCCGGTGAGCAGGGCCAGGCTGCCCCAGGTAGCTTCGCTGCGTTGTTCGAAGGTGGCGATAATGGCCATGGTAACCGCAAAGATTGCGCAGATCCCGGCTACTGTGCCGCTATCGCCAGCGCTCAGCAGGAGTGATCCAATTGCGCCGATGCTTGCGGCAACATAGGCATGCATCCGGCCGCCGATCGCGATCGGTGATTGGATTGTGTTTGCGACGAACAATGCACCGAGGGCCTGGGTACTTGCGCGATCGCCAGAATCCATGCGGCGCCGCTTGGTGAGCCGGATGGAAGAAGCCAGGCGGCAGCATGCACAAGTCCGAGATCAAGCGCGATCAGTGCCGGAGCAATTGGCCATTTCACCCGATAGCGCCATACGGCAAGGCCATACAGCAGCGCCATAGATCCATACACAGCGGCGAGTGAGGCCCGATCGCCGGAAGCAAACAATGGTGCAAACGGCAACAGTACAGCGGCGCTGATCTCGTATGGAAGCGCATAACGGCGTTGTATACGCCGCAAGCTGCTTCCGGTGAATGCCAGGGCGAAGCTAAGGCCAATCAGAACGAAAGCCAGCAAGGCATCGGGCGGATTCCAGAGCATAAAGAAGCGCTGCTCGGCGGCTAAAACAACAGCGGCGCTGAACGTGATCGCGGCAGGATACCCGAACCGCGCCTGTCGCCAGAGGAATGTCAGCACGGCGCTCAAAACGGCGAATATGCTGAGAACAGCAATATCAAGCGGTTCGGCTGCTCGGTAGAGCGTAAGGCGTAGGACAACTTGCGCCAGTACGATTGCGGTGATGATACCGGCCCAGAAGTTGCCGGCCAGCATCCAGTGACGGAGATTGCGCCCCTGAAGGAGTGCCGCGCCGATGGCATATGCAATGATGAAGGCCATGCCAAGGCTAAGCATAGCGACATCGTCGGTCAGTTTGAGCTGCTCGAAAAGACGGTAACCGGTGAAACTCAATGTGCCTATGCCTACACCGGCCCAGATCAGATCACGGCGGAGCCAGGCCTCGCCGCACCAGAGCATCGTCAACAGAGCATATGCTGTGGTGGTGTCGCTGATGATTGCGCCGTAGATGGAAACGATGGCGCCGAAGACACGCAGTGTTGCTTCGAACGGCGCTAGTATCTTGCCGAAGCGGCTATGTGCGATTGTGAGGAATAGCAGCGCCAGGGCAAGTACGGCGTATCCCATTATTGGGGCGCTAAGGTCGAATTGGACGCAGATCGCCAGCACCCAGATCGTGCTCAGGGTAGCGGTGACGCCAAGGCTGATTGTTGCCGCAATGGTGTGTATGGTGCTGAGGAAGGCAAATCGCTTTTGGATCAGCAGCGCAATAAACCCGCTACTAATAGCGATCAGAATCGGATAGCTCAGGGTAATCGCCAGGGATGTCAGGCCAAAAGCTATTGCGGCAAGATAAGCCAGAAGGGTCAGCACGAGCAGCGGCAAGCTCCAATTTGGCCGGCGGCGATCGGCAAGGATGCTCAGTGCGAAAGCGCTCACACTCAAGCCGAGATGGACAGCAGCATGGGCCTCGGAGCTAAGGGTTGCACTGCGTGCGCCGGCTTCAACTGCCCAGAACAGTAAGAAAACCGCCGGCCAGAGCCAGCGCGGATCAGTGCGCAGGAATGCCTGAATGCCGTAGGCAACGGCAGCAAGGGCGAAGGTGATTGCGAACAACGGATTGAGTATGTTGCCGACGAGCACGAGGCTAACCAGGAGGCTGATCGGCAAGGTTGCCTGGGCGGTCCAGAACGGCCCCAGTGCAAGAGAATCTCGCCCGACGTTACGCAACTGTTGGGCAACGGCAAGCATCATGGTTGCGGCGACAATGCAGAGCGCCGGTCGCGTATCAAGCGGCAGATCGCTGATTGCGGCGGCGGCAAGGACGCTGCTCAGGGTTGCAATGCTTGCGGCGAAGCCGTAAAAACGGCGCGAAGTGCGCAATGCGGCGAAGCTGTAAAGTGCAAGTGCGATCAGGGATGTCGTGAGCCAGTTTGTGCGGGCTGAAAGATCGAGCAGGCCGGGTCTGCCTGCGGCGAATACGACAATTGGCGCGAGGAGTGCGCCGATCGTCTGGAGATTTTTGCGGCGCCGGCAAGATCCTCGCGGGTGGTCATCCAGGTTCCACCGCCCCAGATTCCACCGGCAACGCCGGCCAGAAGCATGATCTGGATGATTGGTGGAAAACTGGCCCAGTTGAAAACGACCAGTACAAGGCTTGAGGTGATCAATAGAAAGGAACCGAGGAAAAGCAGCATCCGGCGGGTGCCGAGTGAAAGCAATGCAGCACCGAGTGAATGGGTGGTATGGGGTGGATTGCTGTGCGGAATGGCTGTTGTAGCTGCCGGGGCCGGTGTTGCTCCCAAGGGCGGCAGTGGCGGCGGTGGAAGATCCGGGGGCGCGATCGGGCTGCGAGCAATTGCGTCTTCAAGCTTCGATTGGGCCGGAGGCGGCGTAACAGTGGCTTCACTGGTTGTGGGCGCCTTACGCGCAACCGGTACGAGTGCCATGCCGGCACGATCGGTGGCGATCAGTTGCGAAATTCGATCGGCTGTTGCTTGATCGAGCCGATTTGTTGCAACCCAGTCGCGGATGGCTTGTTCGATGATGATCAGCCGATCGCCGGCATTATCACCACTACTCGAATTCCCCGGTGGCGCGCTTGTTTGCGAGCGCCTACGAATGATTGCAGCGATAATGGCGACGGTGATGGCAATTGGTGCGAAAATGCAGACTGCAATACCGAAAAGTGCAAAGATGAAATCGCTCATAATGATATCCTTATGTATCTGATAATGCACTGTTGATTGTATGACAAGGACGATTGGTTGAAAGTAACCACTCGGTGAAGACGCATACTGAAGGAGTAAGCGGTGGAATCACGGATGATTCGTGGGATTAGTGCGGCGGAAGCGCGGGTCATTCGCAGCATGGTGTTGCGGCCGGGGCAAGCTGCTGAGCAGTTGGTGTACCCAGGCGATGATGAACCGCCGTCCTTCCATGGCGGCGCGTTTCACGAGGATCAATTGGTGGGGATTGCCTCGGTCTATCCTGAAGCGCATCCGGCTTATGATTGGCCGGCGGCGTGGCGGCTGCGTGGAATGGCGACGTTGCCGGAGGTGCGTGGGATGGGCTATGGGAAGGGGCTGATCCAGGTGTGCCTGGCGCATATCGCAGCCCACGGCGGGCAAAATCTCTGGTGTAACGGGCGGGTGAATGCGGCCGGTTTTTATACCCTACTGGGGTTCGCGGCGTACGGCGATGAGTTTATCACTGAGAGCGGGCCGCATTATGTATTTCGGCGCCAGGTTTGAATACGAAGGCTGCTGCCTGATACCTGATGCCTGATGCTTGACGCGCTGCCGCGCGGTTTACCATTTGGGGATTCGACGCCACTTGGTATTCAAGCGGTATTGCCTTTTGTCTCTACCACAAGCAGGCGGCTGTGTTCGGCAGCCCAAGCTGCCGCTGAGGATTGAATGGCTGCGGCATCGGGATGGCCTGGCTCGATCTCCAGCCAGATCCCGGCGCCGCCGGCAACGCGCCAGGCTCCAAGCGCGAGCGGTTCGGCGGGGATGGCGTGGTAGCGCCAGAGGATCTGAGCGGTGCCGGCATAGTCGGCCGGCTCCGCCGCTTTATCCCAGGGCAAGACCAGGAAGATACGTGGGCTGACCCGGCGATAGGCTGGATCGGGTGCGGCGGCGCCATAGACTGCGACCCGGTCGAGGTAACCGGGCGCGAAGGGGAGTGTGTCGCGCCACGCCTGGAGTTGTGCCGGTGCCGGTACAGGATCACTGCTGTCGCAGATGAGATACAGATCCACAATTGTGCTGGGATTGGCGCTGATCCAGCGGGCCAGGCGAGGGGTGGCGGCGGCAAGATTATTAAGCGCCACCATGATTTCGATCTGGGCCGCAAGTTGTGCTTCAAGCGAGTCGAGATTATCAAGCGGCCGGCGTAGATCAATCCGGCTGATCAACCCCGGCGCCTGAGCCGGGCGCGGCTCGGGCATACCTTCAATCGCGTCGGGATCAAGATCGATGCGCTGCTTCAACCTGCGGCGTAGATGCCGTAGTTCGCTGTAGTTGAGCCGGTCGGTGGCCAGGATGTAGTAGGGCGGGCGATCTTGAAAGCGCAATTGGTATTGTGCGGCGGCCTGGCGCACGGCGGTGCCGGGAAGCACTTGCAGGGTGAAGATATCGTATGCTCCAAGGCCTTCGCGCTCGATAAACTCCAGAGTTTCGTTCACGCCGGCTATGTCGTCGGCAGGTAAGCCCAAAATGACATCCAGATACACTTCGATGCCGTACCTATAAAGGCGGCGGGTGCCGGCGGCCCACTTTTGTAAGTCGGTGCGGCGTAAACTCGCGGCGAGGGCGCGCGAGTTTGCGGTTTGCAAGCCAACCTCAACCACACATACATTGGCGGCGGCCAGGGCCGCGACAACCTCGTCGGTCAGGTGTTCGCCGCGTAGCTCGGCGTAGAATGTGATCCGGCGGTCGGCGTTGAGATCGGCGAGGCCGCGCATGAGGGGCCAGAAAAGCGGTACGAGGTTCAGGTTGGCTTCGACGAAGTGTATCCGGCGGATGCCGCGCGCTTTACCCCAGGCGATCTCGGCCAGTACTCGTTCCAGATTGAAGTAGCGGCTGCCGAGTTTCGGCCCCATGTTGCGACCATAGAGGCAGAAGCTACAGCGGTACGGACACCAGCGCGAGATTTCGATCATCTGCATGCCGTCGGGCGGCAGTTCCAGATAGCCTGAGAGATAGGGCGAGGGGATCACGGATAGATCGTTCAGGGCGCTGCGTTCCGGTCCAAAGTGGATATTGCCGTTGGGCGAGCGGATGGCGACGCCGGGAATCGCGAAGGCTGAAGGCTGAAGGCCGAGGCTTGAAGACTCGGCTCGCTGGGCAATCAAACTGCGCAGGATCGCGACAAAAGTTTGTTCGCCCTCGCCAATCACGGCAATATCGACGGCGGGATGACTGAGTACCCAGTGATTATCGGCCTGAACTTCGGGGCCGCCGACGATCAAACACAGATTGGGCAAGTGGATTTTGACGCGGGCGGCGATGTGTAGGCTGCGCTCGCTGTTCCAGGTATAGAGCGAAAGACCGAGGACATCGGGGCGGTGGGCGACGATCGCCTGCACCAGGGCTGCATCGCCGGCGAAATCGCTGAGTACGCGGGGCAGGATGTGAATATGGGCCTGTTTGTCGAGGCCCTGGGCGGCTGCGTAGGCGGCCAGGTACCCGGCGGCAAGGGGCGTATTCAGGGCCGGGTTGTTGGGAACCGGCAGTTGTGCGAGCAAAACAGCGAGCATGGGTATGCAGTACGAAATGCAAAAGGCAACATGCGAAACCCCGCACCGGGCGTATCTGGCCTGGTGGATACAGATGCATTATACGCCGGGCCATCTGCATGCGCACTGAGCGAATTCTTATCTTTCTTACGCAAGATTGATGATACCATAGCGCACAGGTTTCGTGGTGTTGGGCAAGCCGGGGGCGCGATGCTTGTTGTCTTATGCTTGATCACGCTGCTTAGGTTGGTGCGATGCGTCATGACGCTACTGCGCGGCTCGGGCGGCAAAGTTCCGGCGTGACAATCAGGGACAGGATGTTGCCCAGCGCATTAGTGGTTGCGAGTGCTGAATGTGATTGCAGCACTCGAACTGAGTCGGGAAGCTATGGCGAAGCGGAACACACGGCGGCGCAGTAGTGCGGCGCGGCGGCGATCGGGCGGGTCGAACTGGCTCTGGATCGGTTTGGGCGTGCTGGCAGTGGCATTGATCGGCTGGGCGCTGGTGGGCGCGATTCTGCGTGGCCAACCGATCGAGGGCGAGCAGGCCTATGGGCCGTTTGTGGCCAACCAGCATGTGACGACGCCGGTGAATTACACTGAAAATCCGCCGGTGGGCGGCCCGCATTATGCGGCCTGGCAGAATTGCGGGATCTACAATCGCGAGATCGCGAATGAGAATGCGGTGCATTCGCTGGAGCACGGCGCCGTCTGGGTTGCGTACAGCCCGGATCTGGCGGCGGGCGAAGTCGAGCAGTTGAAGAATCTGGTGCGTGGGCGCAGCTATACGCTCATGTCGCAGGTGCCGAATATGGATACGCCGATTGCCTTGAGCGCCTGGGGTGCGCAACTGAAAGTCGATAGCGCCGCCGATCCGCGGATCGAGCAGTTTATCGCGAAGTATCGCCAGGGTTCGCAAACCCCTGAGCCGGGCGCCTCGTGTGTCGGCGGCGTGGGTGCGCCGGACGAGCGCTAAGGCCAGGATCTCAGGATAGAGGATAGGCGGGGGTAGCGATGCAATGATCTTGCGTCGCTACCCCCGCGATCGTTTCTCCCTAAGGTGTCACGAGGGGCAGATACACGTACTTCGGGGCGTCATCATCAACAATGGTGAGGGTGACGCCCCTGCTAAAGCCGATCTTTGTGTTGATTGGCCTGCTCAAACTCAGCGTGAAGGTACGTTCGCCGTCTTCGATCGCGTTGTCGAGCAGATCGATCGGCACCTCACATCAGGTGCCTTTTGCGGCAGCCGGAAGTGTAAAACTGAAACACGCTCCCCGGCCCGGTTCGCTGCGAACTTCGATGGCGCCGCCGTGAGCTTCCACCAACCGGCGCACGATCGTCAGGCCGAGGCCGGTGGCGCGGGCGCGTGAGCGATCGCCGCAGTCGAAGCGCTCGAAGATCAGTGGGAGATCGGCGGCTGCGATCCCGACACCGGGATCGCGATGTGAACCTGGAGTTGGTTGCGCTGTTCGCCGGCATCCAGGCCAACCGTGATCAACCCACCGGCGGGAGTGTGGGTCAGGGCGTTGTTGAGCAGATTGCGGATAATCTGCGCGACCCGTTCGGGATCGATGGCGGCGGGCGGCAGATGCGGCGCGATCTGAAGTTCGCAAGCGACGCCTTTGGCTTCCATACGCGGTGGAATGGCGGCGACGGACTGCTCGATCAGGGCGGCGAGATCGGGTGCCGGTCGAGATCGAGCCGGCCGGCTTCGGCGAGGGCAAGATCTTGTAGATCGTCGATCAGCCGGTTGAGCAGCAGCGTCTCTTCGTGGAGCGAGTCGATGGTGCGAGTGTCGGGAGTGACGACGCCGTCGCGGATTGCTTCGAGGTAGCCGCAATATTGGTGAGCGGGGTGCGTAATGCGTGGGCGGCGTCGCTGACCGTATTCTTTTGTTGGTTATGGCGTTACCCAATCCTCGCTGGGCCTTTTCTGATACGACGCATAATGTTCGGCACTTCTTCCGGGCGACGCGGCAACATCCAGTTCGTTTCGAGCCACCAGGTTGCGCCGGCCTCGGCCCATTGCCGTACCTGCGCCGAAGCTGCGGCCGGATCATCGCCCGCTGTCTCGCCTTCGACAATCAGGTCGTAGGATGCGCCGGCGGCGTGATGCTCGTTGACATACCGGCCAATAGCGACCATTTCCTCAAGTGTCGGCGCGCGGGCGCCTTTTTCGCCGATGACATTCGGCAGTAATCCGTCGTAGCGCAGCGCGCGGTTCATGCTCTTCGCACGGCCCCATGCGCCGACTACCCAGATCGGGATGCGCGGCTGCTGCACGATCGGGGTGGCTTCGATCTCCAGATCGACTGCCTCGACGGTGTAGTGCTTGCCCTGGAAGCGGTACGGCTGGCCGCGCCAGAGTCCGGTCAGAATCTCTAACCCTTCATCAAGTAACTCCGCCCTGATCCGGCGATCGGTCGCTTCGCCGAATGCGCCGAAGCCGCTTTCCGGTGCGCCAAGGCCGACGGCGAGGATGACCCGTCCACCCGAGAGATCGTCGAGGGTCGCGGTTTCACTGGCTAATTTCCAGGGTCGCATCCGCGAGATCGGCGTCAGCATGGTGCCGAGCTTGATCCGTTCGGTCTTCATCGCCGCTGCGGTGAGGCAGATCCAGGCATCATTCCCCCAGACCGGCTCCCAGACGAAAAATCCGTCCCAGCCGGCCTGTTCGGCGGCGGCGGCAGCCTCGGCCACAACGCGTGCGTTCCCGAACGGTAGAACAAAGCCGTAGCGCATAGGTACCCCACTTTGAATGCAAAAGGCGAAAGGCAAAATGCCCGCATTGAATGAGCATCAGGCCGGGTTGCTTATGACGGCTAATACCTACAACCCATGTTTCGAGCGATGAGTTCCCGGCGCGATCTCCATTTCGAGTCTTGCATGGTGCATTGTAGGCGCCTGTTGGGGTGAGCGGATCGAACTTAACACCGATCTGACGACACCTTTATTGGATCTTTACAAGTGGTTCGCTATCCTTGCGACGGGCAGTGATGATATTGGTGTGGGTTATGACACTATTGACGGCGGCGTGTGCGGCCCCCGGCGCACCTGCCGTTCAGCAGCCACAGGATACAGGCGGCGCCGGATCAGGTGGGCCGGTACGGATTGGCTTTGGCGCGTCGGAAATCGAGCGTAGCCGCTATCAGCCGCTGATCGAGGCATTTAACGCCGCTAATCTCGATCTGGTGGTGAGCTATAGCGAATTGATCTACTACTCGGCGAACTGATCGAGCAAAATCGGGTTGCCGTCGGGATCGAGCATGGTCGCATGATCAGGGCCGCTGCCGGCCTCATCGGCTTCTTTCACAAAGGTGCCGCCGGCCGCCTTCACCTCGCGTTGGATGGCGCGCACATCGGGTGGGTTAAAGGTGATGATATTCTGCTCGAACATGCCGTGGAACAGCCCGATCTTCGCGCTGCCGTTGCGCATCATCAACCAGTTATGCGCGGGATCGCCGTCGAACACCTCGAAGCCGAGCCGCTCGTAAAATGCCCGTGACGCCGCCAGATCTTTGACCGTCAAACTGATCGAGAAGCTACCGAGTTCCATGTGAACGCTCCTTTCGATTCCTTAGATCCTGCCGAATGCGCGCAACATAAGCAGGCTGTCGATCGTGAACGGGCTGCGCCAGTGAACGGCGTATGGCGAAGGCCAGCCGCCGTCGGGTTGTTGTTCGTTCTCCAGGCGATCCAGTTGCGCTGCGATAATATGTGCCGGCAACCTGCGCCCGACATAGCTGTCGGGTGATCGGACATAGGCGAAAAAGTGGCTTGCATCGCTGAAGCTGTTGTTGAAGTGGCCGCGGATATGCCACCAGAGCAAGCCGGAGAGGTAGAGTTCACGCTGGGGATGCTGCCAGTCGGCCATGAAGTAGTAGGCGTAGGGCCGAACGGCGTAGAAATCGTCGCCGGTCAGATCAGTGACGGTTGCCCGCTCGCTGAAGAGTTGCTCAATCTTGCTGTGCAACTGCGGCGAGCCGAGCTTGTAGGTGCGCAGCAACCCGCCCAGGGTGCAGGCCGGATTGAGGTTCGGCCATTCCCAGCCCTGAAACCAGGGCGCCAACGGATGTGCATACACCTCGGGCGTAAAGCGCCAGCCGCCGTCGTCGTCCTGGCTTTGCTCAAGATAGGCTTCGGTACGCCGAATCAGCGGATGATCCGGCGGCACCTCAGCCTGTACACAGTAGGTCAACCCAAGTTCGGTCGCAAATGGATTCGAGGCGGGCGCAGTAATATCCGGCTCTAATCCGTGCCCGAAACCACCGTCTTCGTTTTGATATGTCTGGAGGGACGCTACAACATCATCACGGTCGCCGGTGCTGAAATGATAGGCGAAGCGCGCCTGATCGATCGCACGACCATGCCTGGCAATAAATGCACCGGCCTGCTCGATGATCTCCATCACGTCTCCTGCGTGGTATAGTTTGCAACACAGTTACTCGGAAACAAGTATAGCACGGATGTTTTTGTTTGCAATCCCTGGAGTAGTGCATGCCGCGTCGTCTGGCCTGGATCTGGGTGGGTGTTACTGCGCCGGTGGCTGTGTTGCTGCTTTGTTGCGGGGTATTCGGTGGTGGTCTGCTTCCCTGGTTGCTGGATGAAGATGCCGCTCGGGTTCAGCGCCTGACACCGATTTCGGCGGTGCGGCTCGAAGATTCGCCGCCCGGTAGCGAGGCCATGATCGAAGGGATTGTTAGCCGGCGCAACAGTCTTAGCGGCGCTGGATTTGTGGCCTATACTCGCTTTGTAGCCCGGCGTGACGAAGACGGAAATCTGACCTGGGAGCGCGAAGAAGAGGTACGCCCGCCGTTGCTGGTCGATCTGCCCGACGGTACGGTGCAGGTGACGGGTGCGTATTCGTTGTACGATCCCGCCGCCCGCGAGACCCAGGGCGACGAGCGCCTGGTCGGTTTGCGGGTCGGTGATCCATTGTTGGCGGTCGGCAGGCTGGTGGAAGGCCGCGAATCGATCGAGTTGGAGGCCGATTTCGTCGCCGGCGTCGGGCGTAACGAGTTCCTTGAATCGCAGCGTGCGGCCGGCCTGTTTTTTCGTTACAGCGGCGCCTTTGTCGGCGCTTGCGGCACGATGTTGTTGATCGGCGCGATTGTTGCAGCTGTTCTGTTGATCCGTAAACGTCCTGCCGGGACAATTGTGTGAGGAAGTTCGCGATGGGTGAGTCAGAGTCCGAGCCGAAACCGAAGCCGCCAGTGGATCAGATCGTTACTTCGCGCCAGCGTGTGCAGATCGCCGGGCAACAGCTGGAGTACAGCGTAACCGTCGGGACGATTGTGTTGCGTGAGGAGGATGTTAAGGAGGGGAATGTCGAGCCGTTGCGCGACCGGGCCACGATCTTTTTTGTCGCCTACACCCGCGACGATGTCGAAGATCGGCACAGTCGGCCGATCACCTTCGCCTTCAATGGCGGCCCCGGCTCCTCGTCGGTCTGGCTGCACCTGGGCTTATTTGGGCCGCGCCTGGCGCCGATGGGCAGCGGCGAGCGTCAACCACCGCCGCCCTATCGCCTGGAGGACAATCCCCATTCGCTGCTTGATGTCAGCGATCTGGTCTTTATCGATCCGATCGGCACCGGCTACAGCCGCCCGGTTGCCGGCGAACCGGCCAAACGCTACCACGGTTTCAACCGCGACATCGAATCGGTCGGCGATTTCATCAGGCTTTACACCTCGCGCTATGGACGCTGGCTTTCGCCGAAGTATCTGGCCGGCGAGAGTTACGGCACCACCCGCGCCGCCGGTCTGTCGGGATACTTACAGCAGCGTCACGGATTATATCTGAACGGTCTGATGTTGATCTCGGCGGTGCTTAGCTTCGCGACACTGGAGTTTGATCCGGGCAATGATCTGCCCTATCTGTTGTTTCTGCCGACGTACACCGCAACCGCGTTTTATCATCGGCGCTTGCCGGAGCCGTTGCAAAGCGATTTGCGGGTGACGCTGGCCGAAGTTGAGGAGTTCATTCACCGCGATTATGCTCCGGCATTGTTGCGCGGCTCGCGGTTGGAACCGGAGCGCCGTGCAATTATTGCGGCGCAATTGGCCCGTTACACCGGCCTGAGTATCGAGTATATCGAGCGCAGCAACATACGTATTCGCGACGACCGCTTTGTAAGCGAGCTGTTGCGCGATCAGCGTCGCACCGTCGGCCGGCTCGATAGTCGCTTCACCGGGATCGATCGCGACGCCGTCGGCGAGCGGTTCGAGCGCGATCCAAGCATGGCGGCGATCATGGGGCCGTACACAGCGGCGCTAAATGCCTATATTCGCGACGAATTGGGGTTTGCCAGCGATCTGCCCTACGAAATCCTGACCGGGCGGGTGCATCCATGGAGTTATGCCGAACACGAGAACAAGTATGTCGATGTGGCCGACACCTTGCGGGCGCGATCGCGACGAATCCCTACTTACGGGTGCATATCGCCAGCGGCTACTACGATCTGGCCACACCATACTATGCAACCGAGTACACACTTGATCATCTGGCGTTGGAGGCGGAGCAGCGAAATACTATCAGCGTCAGCTACTACGAGGCGGGCCACATGATGTACATCCATCCGCCGGCATTGGCCGAGCTCAAGCGCAACCTCGCGGCTTTCATCAGTGGCGACCGCCTGACTGATTGACATAAAAAACACCCTCGCTCACGGTGAGCGAAGGCGTTAGTGTCCTGATGATGTTCGGCGGTGCGACGCAATCGCACCGCCGAGCATCAGGTTTATCCTAGATCGGCGTATTCGCGATGAAGCGGTTGAACGGCAGTTCGTTCGTCTGATGCCAGCGCTGAATCTTCTGGCGGAAGTCGTTCCAGGGCGTGTAGATCTCGGCGAAGAGCGGTGTACTGGCCGCATTCTCCTCATAGATCTCGAAGGCCGCCGTCTGAGCCGCCGCCATAATTTCATCGCTGTACGAGCGCAATTGCACATCACCGCTGAGGATGCGGGCCAATGCATCGTTGTTCAACGCATCGTACTTGGCGAGCATGTTCAGGTTCGATTCCCAGGCTGCCACACGGAAGATATTCTGATACTCGGCGGGCAGGCCATCCCAGGCGGCCTTGCTGACATTGGCGTGCAGCGTCGGACCCGGCTCCCACCAACCCGGCGAATAGTAGAAGTCGGCTGCATCGGGCAGGCCGAGCTTCTCATCGTCGTACGGTCCGACCCACTCGGCCGAGTCGATCGCACCGGTGCTGAGCGCCTGGAAGATTTCACCGCCGGGCAGTGTCTGCGTCACGACACCCAGCCGCTCCATCACGCGGCCGCCAAGGCCGGGGATACGCATCTTCAGGCCCGACAGGTCGGCGACAGTGTTGATCTCGCGGCGGAACCAGCCACCCATCTGGGTGCCGGTGTTGCCGGCCGGGAACGAGACGACATTGAACTCGGTGCCGAGCTGGTCGATCAGTTCGTTACCGCCGCCATGGTAGAGCCAGGCGTTCTGTTGCTGGGCCGTGAGGCCGAAGGGCAGCGCCGTGGCGAACGCCCATGCCGGGTTCAGACCGACGTAGTAGTACATCGCAGTGTGGCCGGCCTCGACCGTGCCCTGCGAAACGTTCTGCAACACCTCGGTGCCGCCGAACAGTTCACCGGCCGGGAAGGTGTTGATCTTGAACATGCCGCCCGTCAGTTGGTCGATCCGCTCGGCCAGCACGGTTGCGCCGCCGTAAATCGTGTCGAGCGCCACCGGCCAACTCGTACCCATGCGCCACTCAACCGCCGGCAGCGACGAACCCTGGGCCGGCGCCTGTGCCTGACCCTCCGTCGGCTGCGCCGCCTGATCACCGCCTGCCGGTGCTTCCGTCGGGGTGGCAGTCGGCGCCCCGCCGCACGCGGCCAGAGTCATTCCGAGACCACCGAGGACTCCAGCTGCGGCGCCGCGAAGAAACTCACGTCGTTTCATGCCTTGCTCCTGAGAATCTGTACTTTACTTGAGACAACCTGGGGGAATATCCGTATACGTATTATAGGTGAGGCTTCACTTTTTGGCAAGTTTTTCGGTGCAAAATCCGTGCAGATACCCGGTTCCGGCCTGGTAGCAGCTATGGCATGGCAAGGCGCAATACGGTTGCCGGTGGGGCCATGTGCAGCAAACACCGGCAACCAATGGCTCAGCTATAGGAACGCCAGCACAATCGTCAAACTGACGACACTGGCCAGATTTGAGAACAGCACTGTGGTGGTAACGAAATCGGGCAGCAGATCGTTTTCCAGTGCGATAATCGAGACCAGCACCGCAGCCGGCATGCTGGCCTGCAAAATTCCCACCTGGCGCTCCAATTCGGGCAAGGCAAACCAGCCGACGATCGAAAACGCGATCACCGGCCCGCTGATCAGCCTGATCCCACTGGCCAACAGCAGGTCGCGACTGAGTTTTGGGAGTCCGGCGCCGGCCAATTGGGCGCCCAGCACCACCAGCATGGTCGGGATCAGCGCCGCCGACAATAGTTCGATCGGCCGGGTGATCACCGGCGGCAACTCAAAGGTCAGCCAATTCACCGCCAGGGCCGGCACAAGCGCGATCAACGCCGGTGTCCGGAACACCTGCATCGCTGTGTTGGGGCTAAAGCCGCGTTGAAAATTCGCCGCCGTTACACACACCACAAAGGCGAACACCAGATTGGCCAGAAAGTAGACCGTCGCGGGCGGCAGGGCATCGGGGCCGGCGGCGAACTGAATGATCGGCAGCCCGAAATTACCGACATTGCCGAAGGCGGCGATCATCACATAGGCCGCCGTCATAGCCGGCGAAGCGCGCAGCAGCCGCGCCGTCAGAAAAGCGATCACGATCGAAGCGGTGTATACGGTCAGGATAAAGCCGATCATGCGTCCGGCCAGGCCGAGTTCGATCTGGGTGCGACTGAGGATATTAAAGACAAAGGCCGGAGTCAGAATGAAATAGGCGAATCGCGAAAGGGTACGGGCTTCTAATTGCAGTCGAGGTCCGGCCAGATAGCCAAGTAGAACCAGCAAGAACACAGGGGCGAGGACATTTAAAAAGATTCCGACGAGATCGCTCATGGCGTGGATGCTCCTCCGGGACGCGATTGCATAGCGGCTATCTTATCATCTCTTGTCCACCCTACTGTGTTGTGTTACAATTGGCCCACTTCACGTACCGGCACAGGTTTTGCAGAATTATCCACCTGTGGTACGTGCAAGAGTATAGATCATGTTTCGTTTGTACCCATACGTTAGCGTGGCGATTGCATAAGGCACGCCCGCATCTGGTGATCGAGGAGCCATTCGTATGCCCGATCTATCCGGTCGTAATCCGGCAATCGTCCTGGTCGAGGATGAGCCAGATATTCTGATCATCCTGCATCGTCTGATGCGCGATTTGACCGGCGGCTACGATATCGTCACGGTGAGTGGCGGCGCCGATGCGCTGGCACAGATCGCGTTGCGCCCTGTGCCGCTGGTGATTACAGACTACAATATGCCCGGTATGAATGGCTTGCAATTGGCTGCGGCGATTAAAGAGACATCGCCGACGACCAGTGTTGTGATGATTACCGCGTATGCTACCCCTGAACTTGAGAAGCGCGCCCGTGAGCAGCGGGTTGATTATTATCTGGCCAAGCCATTCCCCCTCGATCGACTGGAACAGATTGTGCGCGAAGTCTTGAAATAGCCTGACTTCACGCCTCTCTCACCCAACTGTCATTGTCTCAGTAGTTCACTCCTGTGTACGATGCATTCTGGTAACTACTACCGGGTGTGTCGCCACAGGAGTTTTTCATGACCGATTTGATCAATCTGTTTCCCAGTTTACTGCTTGCGCTTATGATCGCGCTGACATTGGCGCTTTTGCCGCTTTTAATGATGAACGCCCGATCCGGGGTGAGGAACGGCAGCGGACTGAGAAGATCCGCGTGGATCAGAAGTCGAAAGGGAAGCGTTGAGCTAGGATAACGGCTTGCTTTCGGCATTCCTCTTTGTGGCTTCCTCAACCGCTGCGGTGTGAAGTTGGCGTGCCAGGCTGATGGCTTCTTCGTGCGTACTGATCTCGCCGGCTGCCTGTGCTTCGGCGATCTCGCGCAGGAACTCCCCGATCTGCCGGCCCGGCGGCAATCCCAGTGCATCCATCAGTTCGTTGCCGCGTACCAACGGTTGGCGGCGCTCCGGTGGCGCTCCCCAATAGCTCTGCAACATCAGTGCAATCCATTCCAGATGGGCCTGCCAGTGCTCGCGCCGGATCTGCGGCCCACGTGTCGCCATGTGATCGGCCAGTTCGTGCAGCAGCACATCAGGCCCCTGATCGCCGAGATCGCGGAAGAAACGCGCCTGTGCTCGCGCCGTCAGCACATCGGCCGCGCGGAGTTGCCCCGGCCGCATGTGTTCTCGGATGATCCCGGCAACATAGGCGCTGTCGTTGCGTGAGAAGCGCAGCCGCCGGCAGCTTACCGCCGCCGCTTCGGCCCCAAGATCCTGGTGGCCGTAAAAGCTCACCTTGCCGTCAGGATGAACCTGTTTGGTTTGTGGTTTGGCGTTGTCGTGCAGCAGGGCGGCGAGTTTGAGCAACGCCGCCCTGCGGTGTCCGCCCGCGCGCCGCTCGGCCATCAGTGTGGTGTATTGCGCCGCAAACGGCAATTCAGGCGATAAATTGGGTATGAGGTGCAACGCCGTGGGTAAACGCGGCGGACTCGCCGCCGTGCCCCAGGTTGCGCCGTCGATCAACCACTCCAGCGCCGTAACAGTCTCCAGAGAATGTTCGAGTACCGGTAGAAAATGGACATTCGGCTGATCGCATGTGCGGCCCGGCTCAAGCTCGGGGAAGAGCCGGGTCAGAATGCCCCAATCGTCGAGGGTATACAGCCAGGGCGCAGCAGTTGGCCCGGAAAGGAGCTTGAGCAGTTCGTCGCGGATGCGTTCACCGGCTACCCGATCAAGGCCGGGCGCGGCCGCCCGAATCGCTGCGTCAAGGCCGGGAGCAGGCTTCAGGCCAAGTGTCGCAGCCACACGCGCAGCGCGCAAGGTGCGCAATGGGTCGTCGGGCAAACTTGTCGGCCCGCACGGACGCAGCACCCGGTTATGCAGATCGGCCAGACCGCCGCAGGGATCAAGGAATTCAGTCACGGGGAAGCCGCCGGACAGGTAGGTTTGATCGAGCGGCATCGCCAGGGCGTTAACGGTAAAATCGCGCAGATGCAGATCTTCGCTGATGGTGGCGCCACGCAATCCGGCGATATCGATGGTTAGCCGCTCGTCGCGCGGTACAACCCGGCCGGTGGCCCGTTCGACATCAAGTGCGACAAACGCCGCGCCCCAGGCAGCGGCGAGTTCGCGCGCCAGACGTACGCCGTCCGCCGGACAACGGCCAGATCGAGATCGATCGGCGCGCCGCCACGGGCAAGATCGCGTGCCGCACCGCCGACAAGCCAGGCCGGCACATTGCGAGATACAAAAAAGGCGGCCAGGGCTTGAAAGATGGCTGGTAGTTCCATAGCAATGCGAAAATCAAAGTCAAAATGCGAAATGCCGCTGTGTGATGCTGCCAATCTCCTTATCTCCGCATCACATCTCCCCGATGATCACGCGATAACGGCGATCATCGGCTGTAATCCTCACTTGCAATCCCTGTTCCCGCATCAGCCGATCGTAGGGTAAGAAGCTGTTCGCCACCAGGATCAACCGGCCGCCGGGCTTCAGATGGGCGCGGCTCTGCTTGATAAAGGCGGTCGTCATTGCCGGATCGATGCTGCGCCCGGCGTGGAACGGCGGATTGCTGACGATCAGATCGTAGCTGTGTCCGGCGAGTGGATCGAGGGCATCGCCGGCGAATACAGCGGCGGGGATGCCGAGCGCGGCCACATTGGCTGTGGCGGCGGCGACGGCAAGCAGGTTCACATCGCTCAGATCGACATGCGCGGCGCCGAGTTGGGCGGCAGCGACCCCGATCGGGCCATAGCCGCAACCGACATCGAGCACCTGTGCGCCGCTGGGGATCTCCAGGTGCGCGAGCAAGAAGGCAGTGCCGGGGTCGAGATGATCGGCGCTGAAAATGCCGGGCAGGCTGCGTAATTCGAGCGGCCCGCCGGGCAACCCAAGCTCCAGCCTGATCCAACTGCCCGGTGCGATGCCCGGTGCCTGCGCCCAATCGGGTGCTTTTGGAAACGTTTCCGGGCGTCGGAATTCAGCCAGTCGAGCGCCGCCGCCGTGGGCCAGAATCTTGCCTGGGCCAAGAACGGCCTCGGCATCGCCGACCAGCGAGCGCACGCCCTGGTTGTTGGCGCCGGCGATATGAAGTTTGCCGCCGGGACACAGCAATTCGGCGGCTTCCACGATCCAGCGCCGGGCCAGCGCACGACTCTGCGGCGCCAACAGGATCACCCGCTCGAATTGCTCGGCGCCTTCCGGCAGGAGCGAGATCCCGGTCTCTATGGCGGCGTTTGTGCAGCCATTGCGTTCAAGGGTGCGGCGGGCCAGATCGCTTGCGACGCTGTGTGGCTCGCACAGCCTGACGCGCCCCTGCGGGCTTAGCCTGCTGAGCACAACGCCGAGGGGCGCGATTCCGCCGCCGAACACGGCGATCCGCTCAGTGGCGGCGGGATGGAGGTGTGCGGCGCAGAGCTCGACGCCGGGCGCCAGAGTTGTGCTGAAGGGAACGCCGGCTTTGCCGGCGATCCGCAAAGGTGCGCCGAGGAGATGGGATTCCCATTCCTGGATTTGCTGATAAGGATCGACCATGACTCCAGTGTACTACCCCACCGCAAGCGGCAGATGATCTCGAACCGCTGAACGAGCGAGCACGAAAGCCGATGCAGGAACTCGCGCCGGAGGACGGCGACGCGATGATGGAGGCGGGCGACACCCCCGCCGCAAGCGAAGCACTACGGCCGGGTCTGCAATCTCGTTGTAGGCAGGGATGACGCCGATGGAGCTTTCGGGCGCAGCACCGGTTTCGGCGGTGCTGTGCCCGGACGGAATGCGTTCTAGCTTAGGAACTGGCTTACCGGTTGCTCGGCGAACTGCGGCATCAGGGCCAGCAGCCCTTCGGCACGCAGCAGATCGGCGCGTTCGATATCGTCGGCGAGTGACAAGGCCGCGCTGATTGCGCTGCGAACACTCAGGCGGGCGCAGTCCTCGGCACTCAGGTGACGACTGATGACGGCGGCGGCGGCGCTGATCAGCGGCATTGCTGCAACCATCGTCATCGGCGAGTTGTCGCTGTTGGCGGTAGCTGTTTCGTTGGCCGTGATTGCGGCACTGCCGTGGCCGTTGCCGTGGCCATTGGGCGCGAAACGATCCAGTAAGCGCCCGCCCAACTCCTGCAAGGGCGCCGGGGCGCTCTGCATCAGATTACCGATCCCGTCGGTTAAACTCATCAGGCGCAGGATCTGCTGGGCGGTCTCGGGGGTGCCATAAAGCCGGAAATCCATCGCGGCCACCGCCTCGCCCATGGCCCTGGCCTGGGCCACACCGACTTCGATGTGGGCCTGGAGCCTGATTCGTTCCAGTTCCAGCCGTTGGGCGACGCCTTCGTTAGCGGCGAGTGCGTCGGCCATAGCGCGCTGGCCTTCGGCTTCGGCCAGGGCACGGGCGCGGATCGCCTCGGCTTCGGCCAGACCGCGGGCCTTGATCGCTTCGGCCTCGCAGCGCTCCAGCGCCGCGCTGACGCTGGCGCCGATGATCTCATCGACGGGAAGACCGAACGCCTTGAGCGACGCTTCGACGATGGTGCGTTTGAGCTCACGCGGGGTCTCGGCGGGCAGGGTCTTGAGCAGCTCGACGGCCCGAGTGACGCGTTCCTGCGCGGCCTCGGGAATCCCGGCGGCCTGATAGACGGCGGCGAGATCGAGCGCTTCTCCGTCCTGGGTGGGCCGTCCCGTCGGCAGCGACACGGGGCCTTTGAGCTCTATGGGGCTGGGGGGCGATGGCGGCGCTTGGGCGGCGTACTTGGCAATCAGCGCATCGGCATCGCTGTCGCTGTCCCGCTCATCCTGGTCGCTGGGTGCAGCGTCTGTGCTCTCCTCCGTCTCGCCCGCTTCGCCGTCCTCGTGCTGTTGTTCTTCGGCCTGGTCCTGGCCTGCGAGCCGGTCTCGGTGTCCTCGGCCTCTTCATCGGACGCCGTGTCCGTCGCCCTGGCCAACCGCGTCAGCGGCGCCCATCTCAACCCGGCCGTCACCCTCGCCCTCGCCGTCTTCCGAAGCTTCTCCTGGGCCAAAGTCGTTCCGTACGTCTTCGCGCAAACCGTGGGCGCCTTCTGCGGCGCTGGCATCGTCTACTTCAACTACCGTG
>JAAUQO010000329.1 GCA_012032775.1 Oscillochloris sp.
GGCCGGCGCAACATAGGCCACCACCGGCACCTCGGCAACGGCGAGATCGGCGGCCAGATCGCGGGCGACCCGCAGCACGGCGCCCTGGTTACTAAGTTGAATGATCAGCACCTCGGCCTCGGCGGCCTCGGCTTCACGCACCGCCCGCCGCACATAGTCGGCGGTGTAGCGCGTGAGGATATTGTCGATCGTGATTTGATAGATCGGGCCTGTGGCCTGCGCCGCAGTTGGTGTGACGCCGGCCAGCAGCGACACGATCGCCAGGAAACCGAACAGGGCCGGGAGCATTACACGGCGCGGAATGTATGCGATGCGTATCATTGCTGTCTCTACGCGCTGATCGCGATTGAGACCATATCATACCATTGTTTGGCTGTTTCCGGCGGGATGATGGCGCAGCTCGCGGAGTGTGGTTCGGCTTGCTGTGCGGCAGCACGGAAAACCGAACCTTTGTGGTTTTTGGGATGTTTATGCCCGGCGGATCTGGTAATGGGTGATGATCATCACCAGGCTGAAACTGATCATTGCGATCAGCAGTAAGCCGAGCCAATGCAGCCCCGGCGGATTGAGTCCGCGCAGCATTAAGTATTGATACCCGGTTACGCCGTGGGTCATCGGAATCGAGTAACTGACACTCAGCGCTGCCGGCAGAAAGCTGTCGAGGCTGATGAAGAAGCCGGAGAAGAAGATCGAGAGCAGCAGGGTGATCATGGCTAACTGGATGGCCTGGCTGTCCGAACTTGAGACCGCCGAGATCAGAAAGCCGATCCCGAGTGAGGCCAGGGTCAGCAACAGGGTCAGGATGGCAAATGAGAACAGGCTACCGAGCAACGGCACGCCCAGCAGTACCATCGCCAGCAGCATGACACTGGTGGCCAACCCGATAAAGAGCGTGTAGCCGAGGTATTTGCCGCAGAGCAACTGCACCATATTTACCGGCGCGACGCGGAAAATCTCGAATGCGCCCATCATGCGTTCGCGCACCAGCGCCAGCGCCCCCAGGGTGATCGCGGTATGTTGGATCAACAGCGCCAGCACGCCCGGCGCATAATACACCACCGCCGAATAGGCACTGCCGCGCACATTGATGTATTCCTGAACCACCGGCGCCACGATCCGCTCCGGCGAGGTCTCGATAAACAGACCGAGATTCGCGCCCAGCAATTGCAGATCACGTTGCATGGCCTGAATATTCTCCAGTTCGCGCTCGATCGTTCCGGTGCTGATCGCCTCATCGATCAGATCGAGCCGGTTCTGGACATTCCGGATCGACTCGCGCAGCGTGGTGCGGTCGATGCTGAAGTTATCGAGCGTTTCCTGGGGCGGTAGTTGGCGCGTGAGCACATCGAGTACGCTCCTAAATTGGCGCAGGCTGTCCTGGATTCGCGCCTGTTGCGCCTGGCTGATCCGGGTTTCCAGCATTGCCACCTGCCCTTCGGCGTCGGCGATCCGTAGGCGCACCAGGGCAGCCTCGTTCTGGGCTTGCTCGGTTACGGCCCGCAGGATGGCCTTGTTGATCTCATTCACCTGGGCATAGGCCAGATACTGAATCCAACCCTCCAACAGAGGATTGATCGCATTCGAGCGAAACTCGATCGCCAGTTCATTACCGCTTTGCAGCGCGGCGAACAGATCGGGCGGCAGGATCTGCACCACATCAAGTTGGCCTGCCGTAAGCAATTCTTCGGCTTGATTGCGGTCGGTGGTGATGAAGTTGAGTTCGAAGTTGAGTGCGGCCAGCCTTCGGATTCGCTCCTCGCTCAGCCCGGCGATGCCGCCTTCCGGCAATACCAGGGCGGTGCGCAGGCGCGGGTTACTGTTTACGAAGGTTGCGCCGAAGAGGATCAACACCAGCAGCGGCCCGATGATCAAGCTCAGGACAAGCAATGGTTGGCGGCGGATCTCATTCACTTCTTTCAGGAAGTAGGCCCTGGTGCGGATGATCCAACGCCTCCAGCCGGCCGTCGAACGGTATATTTGCGACAGCTCAGCCATTGGCTTGCTCCTCCTCGGCGCGCATCAGCGAGATAAAGACCTCGTCGTAGCTTACTTCCAGCGGCGCAGCACTGGCGATCACAATCTGCGGGCGCTGGTTTTCCAGCCGGTTCAGCACTTCCGGCAGCCACTCGCGGGCATCTTCAACCACCACATGCAGATCGGTCGGCACGCCGGCAACGGCCTGAACATTTCGTACGACCTCATACCGCCCCAACACTTTCAATGCCCGTTCGCGATCGGCGCTGTCGTTCAGGGTCAGGTGGATAATTTCGCCGCCGAGCACACGCCGGCGCAACTGCTGGGGTGTGTCGATCGCCAGGATGCGACCCTGGCGCATCACGGCAACCACGTCGCAGTACACGGCCTCGCTGATAATCTGCGTCGTCACCACCAGAGTATGCCCCTGAGCACGCAGGCTGCGAAAAAAATCCCAGAAGCGCGCCCGTAACACCGGATCGATCCCGGCCGTCGGTTCATCGGCAAATAGCAGGTCGGGGTTGTGCATCAGGGCGCCGAGCAACATAAGCCGGCGTTGCATGCCACCGGAGAGATTCATGCCTAAGCGCTCACGGGCATCAGCCAGATCGACAAAGTCGAGGAGTTCGTCGAGGCGCTTGGCGATCTGCTGATCATTCATGCCGTAGAGCGCGGCCACGAAGGCGGCATTTTCGGCTACCGTCAGGCGTGGATAAAGCACGAACTGCTGGGGAATATAGCCGAGCCGCTCGCGATCTCTGGCCCGAAAGGTGGATGGATCGCGGCCAAAGGTGCTGATCTTGCCCTGGTGTGGGCGCAAAAGGCCGAGTGCTGTGCGCACGGTGGTGGTTTTGCCGCATCCCGACGGGCCGATCAGCCCAAGGATGCCGCCGGCGGCACCTGATAACTCTGGTCGAAGATTCCGGCGCCGTTGCCGAAGTCAACCGTAACATCCTCGGCCTCAATCACAAATGCGGGGTCGCTCATATGGTTTATACAAACTCTCAGTATTTCGGGCTACAGTTCGCCTGTACCACCGAATGGGCAAGCTCTGGGCCAGGAGATGTTTTTGTGCCGTTGCGGCAACAAAATCGCCGCGACAAACCGGGTTTTTGTCATGCTATTATATGGCTTCGTAGCGGTGCGACGACAGGCCAATGGATCGGCGCCGCGCGATAGAGCTGGTCGGTAGTACATTGGTCTCTTTTGGTGCGAACCGAAAGTAAGGTGAGATTATTGTGAGATTGCGCGCAACTGGTATGGACGTGGCAATTATTTTTCGTTATACTATAAGTACTGCATTGTTATTCGCCTGAATCCCCGGCGAGTCGCCTGCCTCCGAAAGGATCTGCTATGACTCTGTTGTTCCTCCTGATCGTTGCCGCAATGCTGGTTGCTGTTGTTGTCGCATCGTCGTATGCCAAGCTTCAGAAGGAGCCGGTGCGTGTACGTAGTACGACAGCTACACGTCGTCATCGCCGGCGCTGATCTTAGCGCTTCTGCCGGGTAATTGGGCGCGGGCTGCCGCGCCCTACTACAAATGTCCTCTTGCGGGTTTTTGCGCTGGTTGTTTATCCCGGCGCTTCTTGTCTGTTTGCCCCTCTCCCACATTGCGCCTATCACGCTGCTCTCAGCAAGCGCTCATTTTGCCTGCCTGTCGCCTGTTTATACTGAATCTGCCGATCTGATGTGGAACTCTTAATGCCGCTTCCACGTCTGTATTGGTATCGCTGGATAAACACGCCGGCTGGTTGGCGGCTATTCCTCGTTCCTTCACTGTGGTTGCGCATGCCGATCGAGATGTTGGTCGGTTCTTTCACCGGATCAGGGATGCCGGAACGGTTGGCGCTGCGTTGGAAGGAGCGTCGGCTTTGGCTGTACTTGCGTATGTGCCTAGCCGATATGCAAGGCGCGATGCCTTGCGCTATCGGCTATGGTTGATATTGCTGGTGCTCGGTTCGCTGTTTGGCACACTGGTGCCAGGCCTGGCCGTACCGGTTGCCGCCCAGAATACCGGGATTGAACTTGCGGCCGGTGCCGCGTTTTCCGGCATGTATCGCCCCGGCGCATGGTTGCCGGTCTATGCCGATCTGCGGAACGAAGGCGTCGATCGTCGGGTTGAGGTGCGGGTTGGCGCCGATGGTGGGCCGCAATATGCGGTGCAGGTCGATCTTCCCGGCGGTGGGCAGAAACAGGTGACGCTCTATGTTTATCTGCCGGCGATCGTCGCGAGCCTGGATGTCTTTGTGCTCGACGGTAGCCGCGAATTGGCTTTCGCCAAGGTAGATGTTGATGCGGCGCGCGGGCGCGAACAACTAGTTGGCCTGTTGAGCGCATCGGGGAGCGCGCCGACCCTACCGCCGCGCTTGCCGAATAGCTCGCCGCTGACGGTTGTGCCGTTGAGCGGCGCCGATCTGCCTGATAATGCGTTGGGGCTGAGTAGTTTTTCCAGTCTGTTGCTCGATGATCTCGCGACTGCCGATCTGCGTCCAAGCCAACTTGCGGCGCTTGAGGGCTGGGTGTTACGCGGCGGTCGCTTATTGATCGGCGGCGGCCCCGGCGCTGAGCGAACGCTTTCCGGCTTGCCTGAATCGCTGCGCCCTGCGGCGATCGGCGCGCAGCGTTTGTTGCCGGCTGCCACACTGATCGGCGCCGGCGCGGCCGATCTTCCCGATCTGCCCTGATGCAGTTGACGCCGAATACTGATACCCAAGGACGGACGGCTCTGGCCACACCGGTGTTCGGAATGCTGGTTGAGGATGGGCCGATGTTTTTGGTACAGCACCTT
>JAAUQO010000330.1 GCA_012032775.1 Oscillochloris sp.
CCGGCACGCGGATCTCCGCCACACTAAAACCCGAACCGAGTTCGAGGTGGTCGAGCACCGCGGTTCAGCCAGCCGCCAGGCCAGCCGATCGCCGGCCTCGTGCTCCGGCAGCACCACCTGATCGGCGCATCTTAAGCAAAATCTGCTGCTGTCGTTCGCTTACCGCCTTGCAAACCACCCGTTTCACGCCCATGCTTTTCAGGGTGACGGTGGTCATCAGGTTATTCTCAAAATGCGTGCCAATGGCGACGACAACCGTATCGAACTGCGTAATATCGACCGCCTGCAGCGCATCTTCGTTGGTTGAATCCAGGGCCACAATCTGGGTGATCCGATCGGCAAGGCGCTGCACGATCTCGGGGTCGCGATCGATGCCTAACACCGTGAAGCCACGCTCGATCAAGCTCAGGGCCACGCTGCTGCCGAATCGCCCGAGGCCGATCACTGCGAACTCAAGTTTGCCGTTTCTGCGCGCCATACCAATCTGCACTCCCCTCTTGTCGTACGGTTGTATCAGCACACATCAGTTGTGTGTCGATTGCGTAGTGGGTCAATTGTACCGCGTTCCGCAACCAGCGTGAACAACAAACAACCCCCACCCCACGCCGATTGCCGGATGCGGCATAGCCAAAGCCGCTCGGTATGCTATAATTGCCAATCAGCACTCGATTTGTCTGGAAATTAGGGCATGAGCGACCTGATCAGTATCAAGGGCGGACGTGACGGCCTGGTGTTGCGGCTCGATCCTGCCGCCGATTGGCCGATGCTACTGGCGCAACTCGCCCAACAGTTGGCCGAACGCCAGAGTTTTTTGTCGGCGCCCAACTGACCCTTGATGTCGCCGATCGCACCCTGAGCGATGAACAATTGCAGGAATTGTTAGGCCTGATGAATCAGCATGGTGTTCAGACCGCCGCGATCGATGCCACGCAGCGTGATAGTCGTAACGCCGCCCGCAACGCCGGCTTAAAGGCCCGCCCGCTGCCACGCTACCCTGAACTGCAACATGAAACGCGAAACGAACCGGAAGCTGTATTGCTGATGCGGACAATCCGTTCCGGCCAGGTGGTGCGGCATAACGGCCATATCACCTTGATCGGCGATCTGAACCCCGGCGCCGAACTGATCGCCGGCGGTAGTGTGATTGTCTGGGGCCGCTTACGTGGCCTTGTCCATGCCGGCGCACTCGGCGACCCGACGGCGCTGATCTGTGCGCTGGAGTTGCGGCCAACCCAATTGCGTATCGCCGATCAGATCGCCACGCCACCCCGCGAACAGGCAACCCTGCGCCCTGAAGTCGCCCGCGTCGATGGCGAAACAATTCTGGTTGAGCCGTGGGAAGCATTTAAAAGGTAGCAGAGGATAGAGGATACTGTTTTACCCAGTTCCGGCTTGTAAAGCGTTTAAGCAGTAGGAAATGTATCCTCTGGCTCGTTCTCAAGCGATTCTTTTCGCTGATAGGCCAGTTTAGCCTCAGGCTTTCCAGCCCTGTATCCTGTACCCTGATTAGGAGCATATATGGCCCGTGTGATCACCATTACCTCCGGCAAAGGCGGCGTTGGGAAAACCACCACCAGCGCCAATCTCGGCACAGCCCTGGCGATGCAGGGTGCCCGGGTGGCGGTGGTTGACGCCGATATCGGCCTGCGTAACCTCGATGTGGTGATGGGCCTGGAGAATCGGATCGTCTACGATCTGGTCGATGTAGTGGAGGGCCGGGCACGTCTGCGCCAGGCGCTGATCAAGGATAAACGCCTGCCGGAGTTGTGCCTGCTGCCCGCTGCACAAACCCGCGACAAGGATGCCGTGAGTCCTGACCAGATGATCGATCTGACCAATCAACTCCGCGCCGAATTCGATTTTGTGTTGATCGATAGCCCCGCCGGGATCGAAGGCGGTTTTCGCAATGCGATCAGCGGCGCCGATGAGGTGATAATCGTTACCACGCCGGAAGTCTCCGCTGTGCGCGACGCCGATCGGATCGTCGGCCTGGTCGAAGCCGCCGAGAAAGGCCCGCCGGCGTTGATCGTGAACCGGATCAAGTCGCGATTGGTGGAACGCGGCGAGATGCTTTCGGTAGAGGATGTGCTGGAGTTGTTGGCCATCCGCCTGGTTGGGATTGTGCCCGACGACGAAACAATTGTGACATCGACCAATCGCGGCGAGGCGGCGGTGTATGATCCGCAGTCGCGAGCCGGAAAGGCGTTTCTCAATATCGCCCGGCGTCTTGCCGGTGAAGATGTGCCGTTTATGGCCATTCAAGAGAATTCCGGGCTGATGGATCGGTTGCTCGGCATGTTCGGCCGACGGCGCACATAGCGGAAAGGACGCAGCGTGGGTTTCTTTGATTCGTTGTTCGGCGGCAAACGCGAACGCAGCGCCCAGATGGCGAAGGAACGCCTTGCCACGGTGCTGGTTGATGATCGCTATAAACTTACCCCCGAGATGAAAGAGCAGATGAAGCTCGATATCGCCGAGGTTCTGGCGCGCTACTTGCCCTCAATCGACCCGGAACAGATCGAAGTGGCGATCTTGCGCGGCGAGGCGAGCGATCACCTCAAGGCCGATATTCCACTCCGGCGCGGTCAGTCCGATACGCCGTAGCACAACGTCGGCCTGAATCGGTATAATACGGCGACAAGGTATGATCGCGGCCGATGCGCCAACGACATGCCGGTCGTCGTTTTGTTGTCTATCACAGGGGAGCGGGGTGCAATGTAGCCGCCCGCTGGTTGCTTATGAGTATCGAACCACGGCCGATCCGGTTTTCTCCCCAGATCAAGTTGATCACAGTGGGAGCGCTTGTTGCCCTGACGATTCTGTTGCTGTTCGCTGTTGAACACATTCTTGCGCCGTTTATCGCCGCAATTGTGACTGCCTATCTGTTCAATCCGTTGGTAACATGGCTCGACCGGCGCACGCATATCGGGCGGGCACTTTGGATTGCGGTGCTTTATGTGATCGCCTTTTTGTTGTTGTATGGCCTGTTCACCTGGATGTGGCCGCGTATCACCCAGCAAACCAGTGATCTGGCATCCGCTGCACCCGCCATCGCAACCGAGATTCGCGATTTTTTCGCCGGCCGCGAGCAGATCGAATTTGCCGGCTTTGTGATCGATCTTGCGCCGCTTGAAGAGCAGTTGATCAGTATTGTGCGCGATGTCGGCGCTTCGCTGAGCGGCAGTGTGCCCGGCCTGGTCTTCTCGGCGGTCGAGGGCGTGATTTTTGTGCTGGTTTACCTGATTATCACCTTTTATCTGCTGTTGCAGGCCGGCCAACTTAAGCATTGGGCCGCACAGTTGATCCCGGCGCCGTACCGCGCTGAGATCGGCAATCTCGGCAATCAGATCGACCAGGTTTTCAGCGCCTATATTCGCGGCCAGTTGATCCTGATTGTGGTCATGTCGGTGTTGCTCTACATCCCGCTCTCGGTGTTGCAGGTGCCCTATGCACTGGTGGTGGCGATCAGCTCGGGCGTGCTGGAGATCCTGCCGATTATCGGGCCATGGTCGGCGGCCGGGATCGCGATGGTTGTGGCCTTTTTCCAGCCCAATCCGCCCTTCGGCCTTTCCAGCCTTAGTCTGGCTGCGTTGCTCGGAATTATCTATTTTGTGCTGCGCCAGATCGAGGATCATTTTATCATCCCGAATGTAATGGGGCCGCTGGTGCGACTACATCCGGCAGTGGTGATTTTCGCCATCCTCGCCGGCGGCGCGATCGCCGGCGCCTTTGGTCTGTTTATCGCGATTCCGGTCGCCGCCGTGATCCGCATTTTGCTCAGTTATTTGTATCGCAAATTAACCGACCAGGCCGAACCGCCGCCGCCCGCCCCCCGTACGCGCCATGCCCGGCATGGCTCAACCAATGAACAGTCCGGTACGGCCCAGGCGCGCGGCACATCGGATTAGTGTGATCTGGGCGGCCTGACAGGTGGCGACGAGTTGGAGTTCGCCATGAAGAATCGATATGGGTCGGCCCCCTGGTAGGTTTGAACGGTAGGCAACGAAAGAAGCTGCCGAGGCTCTCGCCAGGCCTCAGGCATCAAGTATTATGTATCAGGCATCAAACATGTTGAACTTTTCCTACGATCCGGAAAATCGGGCGTTGTACATCTATTTCGTCGAGTTGGAAGCCGGACGCGCGGCCTATGTGCTTGAGTATCCGGCGGCGTTGTGGCTGGATCGCAATGGCCGGATTTTCGGCGCAACGGTCGATCTCGACGACGAAGTGCTGCTGAGTATGCTGGAAGTAGCCCTTGAGCCGATTCATAATTGGCTCGACGGCGAGCGCGGCCGGCTGATTGTGCGGATCGCCGATGAGGAACCGGCTCAGATCCGGCGCCTCGACTCAAGCGCTATCCTTGATCTTGATCGCGATGATCTGATCCTCGGTATCGAGATGGAGCTGCCCGCCGATCTGCCGGCTGATGCGTTGGAGCGCTTGCAGCCGTTCATGATCGAACTCGAAGCTGAGCCGGAGGCGATATCCGACGGCCCGGTGGTGTTCGCACCCCCAATCGAAACTGCCGACGAGGATGGCGAGTTCGCCGACGAGGATGCCGAGTTCGCCGACGAGGATGCCGAGTTCGCCGACGAGGATGCGAAACCGAGCGCCGTGATCGCAGCTGGGCCGGGCGCACAAGCGGCCGTGCCGCAGCCTGGGCCGCCGCTCGACGCCACGCCGATCAAGGCCGGCTTTGTGGCCCTGGTCGGCGAAGCCGAATGTCGGCAAGAGCACCTTGCTCAACGCACT
>JAAUQO010000064.1 GCA_012032775.1 Oscillochloris sp.
GCGACGCCTGGAAGCCGGCCATCCATGGCCAGCACCTCGCGCAGTTGCCGCGCCCGTAGCGCGCCTGCCGCAGCGCCGAGCGCACCAAGCACCCCAACCGCCACACCCCACCACCGACCAACTTGTCGGCAGGATCGGCAGTGCTGTCACAAAACGTAACAACGCCCCCAACGTGAGCGTCGGCTGAATAACGGCATACAGGAATGCGCCGAGCGGCGCCGGCACATGCGGCGCCTCGGCTCGTGCGCCGCTGAGCGGCGGCACTCCGCCGGCTGCAAGCACTGCGACCAGCAGCGCCAGGGCCGACAGCCAGGGCGGCAACTCGGCGCCAAGCAGCGCCGTTGTCGCACCGGCCTGCGCACCAAAAAGCGCCGCTGCGCCCAAGACACCCAGGATCAAGCTCTGCGGCGCGCGCTCATCCTGGTTCAACGCTCCGCTGGCCCGCACCGCACTGTAGCCGCCGATCGCGGCAACCGCCCAGGCCAACGGCAGTAACGCCGATGTGATCGGCGTCAGCAGACTCAGGAACGTGGCCGCAAGCGCCAGTAATGCCCAGCCGAAAATCGCGCCGAACTCGCGGATCGCCGGTGCAATCGCAATACTCAACAACAGGAAGATCGCCGCACTTGCGCCAAGCAGCAGTACGGCAAGTGCCCGTTCGGGGGCTGCGGGGAACAGCATCAAGCTGTATTCGAGCGTTTCCAGGCGCAGCAGCACCAACATCCCATCAGCAGCAATGGTCCATTGGCCAAGTGCCGCAAGCACGGCCGCTCCCGCGCTGATTAAGGCGGCGCCAAAGCCAATCAGCCGGGTGGAAAGCATCCGGCCTAAACCCAAACCCAGGGCCGACCCAAGCAGCAGTAACGCCAGGATAAGCAGGATCATGCGGTTGCAACTCCGGCGCAACCAACACAGGGGTTGGCAGAAATGGCGATCAAGGCGGCGTCGTCGAGGTGCGCCCCGCTAATTAGTGCGCGGGCCAACAGGCGATCGAATGGTGCGGACGGCTGGAAGTGCGCCGTCATCTCGGCGCCGGTTGCATGTAATCGACAACGCAACGGCCCACGCGGCGCCTCGACCAACGACTCGGCGCTTCCGGCGGGCAACTGATCCGGATCAACCCCGCGCCACGGCCCTTGCGGCAAATCCGACAATGCCGACTCGACCAGGCGCACGCTCTCAAGGGACTCCAGCAACAACACAACCAGGCGCGCATACACGTCGCCGCCCTCTTGAACGACAACATTCGGCGTAATTGAGCCATAGGCGGAATACGGCGCGTCGATTCGCACATCCCCGGCACTGCCGGTAGCGCGGGCTAGCGGCCCACCCAACCTGAAGCCAGTAACGGCTTCGCTCCCCAGGGCACCGATCCCAACCGTGCGCGTCAGCAGTGTCCGCCGGTCGATCGTCCGATCGGCCAGCACAAGTAATTGCCGGCCCACCCCGGCGATCTGCTCACGGGCAGCGGTCAGCGCCGCTTCACTCGGATCTCGGCTAAGACCACCCGGCAACAACAGATCCGCCGGCGTCGTACCTGCCAATCCGGTCAGCGCCGCTGCGGCTTCCATATGCAGAGATGTCAGGAGCGCTGCGTCATAGTCAAGGCCCATTGCCGCAAAGATCGTGCTCAACCCATGCAGATGCGCCGCAATACGCTCGTTCTCGGCAACCCCAAGCCGTACCCGCGCGGCCCGCAACTCCGGCTCAATATGCAGCAGCGCCTCAGCAGCCTGACAAAGCGCCAGGCCATACGCGAAGCGGCAGCTATCACACCGGGTCGCCGCCCGCCCGATCAGCATACCGATTGGGCCACGACCGCTCAGTGGCGGCGTCGGCTCGTCGTGGGGGCGGAAATCGACATCGACGACATGTTCGCCGTCAACCGTTAATCGCAAACGCTGCTCACCTAACCAGGCCGGCCCGGCGAGAGAAAGCGTATATCGCACGTGTAACTCCGTTGATGTGCCGATCGGCAGGAGGCTGCCCGCGAACGTTCTTAGCATTCATTCTTGCACTCGGCACGTCGAGACGGCATTATAGCACCCTTCTTCCACCCTCCGGCGTAAACCCATTCCACCCATCATCAATCTGTGGGTTGATGATGCGGCCCAGGCCGGGTGCTAGAGTACATTTGTGATCGTTGCTGGTGTTTTGCCCGTTGCACGGCCAAAGCCCCCAGGCAACGGTGCCGGTTTCCAGCGGCGGATGGGCGCTGCAGCCAAGGCCGCGCCATAGCCTGCAAAGCGCCGGCTTATGACAATCGACCCTTTACTCCATTGCGGGCACGCTCTAACCCGTAATGCCATGAATTCAGGATAGATTGATGATCAGCACCAAACTCCTAATTGCCAACTACACCCTGAACCTGAGCCTTGATGCCAGGGGCCAGGGAACGTTGGTTCGCCTGCCCGACCAGGTCGAAGCCAGTTTCAACACCTATGAATGCCTCCTTGTCTTGCTTGAGGGCATACTCGGCAAACGCTTCTGGAATGCCCATCGTGAACAACTTGTCGCTACATGCAATGCACTTGTGGCCGGCATCTAACCCGATCCATTAACCGGATATGAACCTCAGTACCACCCTCGGATTGCCGTCACGGCAGGCGAGGGTGGTATAATTTGCGCCGAAACCCCGGTAATCTCATCAATAGTATCGGCGCGCAGCGAGCGAGGAGAGAGCGATGGAAGCGCAAGAGGCCACGGCCGCCATTCAGGCCGATCGCGAGTATGTGTTGCAAACGTATGCCAAACCCGATTTTGTGATCGAGCGCGGCGAAGGGGTCTATCTGTACGATACCGAGGGTCGAAGATACCTCGATTTTGTCGCCGGTATCGCAGTCAACGCCCTCGGCTACGGCGATCCCGATATCACCCGCGCAATTACCGATCAGGCCGACAAGCTCATCCATCTCTCCAATCTGTACCACAGCATCCCGGCCGGCGAACTGGCCCGCATGCTGGTCGAACAAACGCCCGGCCTCGATCGCGTCTTCTTCTGTAATTCCGGCGCCGAGGCGATCGAGGGCGCGATCAAGTTCGCCCGACGCCACGCTCGGGCCCATTTCGGCCCTGAAAAAACCACTATCGTCGCCTTCGACGGCTCGTTCCACGGCCGAACCATGGGCGCCGTCGCCGTTACCGCCCGCGAGAAGTATCGCGAACCATTCATGCCGGTGATGCCCGGTGTGCGCTTCGCGCGTTACAACGATCTTGAGTCGCTCCGTGAGCAAATGTGTACCGATGTCTGCGCAGTGCTGATCGAGCCGGTTCAGGGCGAGGGCGGGCTCCGCAGCGCCGATCCGGCCTTCCTCCAGAGCGCTCGCAAGCTCTGCGATGAGTTTAACGCCCTGCTGATCTTCGACGAGATCCAGTCGGGCGTCGGACGCACCGGTACGCTCTGGGCCCACGAACCCTCGGGTGTGCGTCCCGACCTGATGACGATCGCGAAGCCCCTTGCCGGCGGTCTGCCGATCGGCGGGATTTTGCTGACCCAAAACGTCGCCGACAGCATCCAAGCCGGCGATCACGGCACCACCTTCGGCGGCAATCCCCTGGCGGCCCACGTTGCCGCCACGGTCTTCCGCAAGATCAGCGACCCCGCGTTTCTCGCCCGTGTCCGCGAAGTGTCGAGCTACCTTGATGAATCGCTGGCCGATCTGCAGGCCGAGTTCCCCGACACAGTCCTTGAACTGCGCGGCTGCGGTTTGATGCGCGGCATTCGCATCGCCGGTTCGGCCGCCAGGGTACGCGAGATCGCCCAGCAACAGCACGTACTGATCGCCACCGCCGGCGACGATGTCCTACGCCTTGTGCCACCGCTGATCATCACCTCCCAACATGTGGATGAAGCGATCGAAGTATTGCGCAAAGCGCTCAGCTAGAATACGTGTCGGATGGTTGCAGCGAAATCGCCGCAACCATCCGAGATTCGTCCAATTCACGTTTGATCAGGTGCCCGCTCTAGCCGGCATACCAGATCAAATCATCTTTACGAAAGGAGCGCACCATGCCCGTTGTGGCGTTAATTGGAGCGCAATGGGGCGACGAAGGTAAGGGCGGACTGGTTGATCTGCTCGCCTCACGCGCCCGGTTAGTGATTCGTTACGGCGGCGGGAATAACGCCGGCCATACCGTGGTCAATCCGCTCGGCAGCTTTAAGCTGCATCTGGTTCCATCAGGTATCTTCGACCCAAACACGGTCAATGTGATCGGCCCCGGCGTGGTGATCGACCCGGAGGCGCTGCTGAACGAACTACGCGATCTGCAGGCGCGCGGTATCAGCACCGAACGCCTGTTTATCAGCGAACGCGCCCATGTGATTATGCCGTATCACGTTCAACTCGATCAGCTTCAGGAAGAGTCCCGCGGCGCCGGCAAGATCGGCACTACCGGCCGCGGGATCGGCCCGGCCTACGCCGATAAGATGAGCCGCACCGGTATTCGTATGGCCGATCTGCTGCACGAAGAGACACTGCTTAACCGGCTGCGCACGGTGCTCGAAGAGAAGAATCGCCTGCTTACCCGGCTTTATAACACTAAGCCGCTTTCACTCCACGATACCTACCTGCGCTACCTCGATCTGGGCCATCAACTGGCCGAACACATCACCGATGTCCATCCGATCATCTACCGCGCGATCGAGAAGGATCTGCCGGTGTTGCTCGAAGGCGCTCAGGGCGGCTTGCTCGATATCGACCACGGCACCTATCCCTATGTGACGTCGTCGCCGCCCGGCGCTGCCGGAGCCTGCCAGGGCGCCGGGATCGGCCCGACCCGCATCCACTCGGTGCTTGGTGTGTTGAAGGCTTATTCAACGCGGGTCGGCGAGGGGCCGTTTCCAACCGAACTCGAAGGCCCGGAAGCCGATGTCCTGCGGCAGATCGGCATGCCCTGGGCCGAGGTCGGAACGACCACCGGTCGCATGCGCCGCGTCGGGTGGTTCGATGCGGTGATGGCGCGCTACGTTGTGCAGGTGAATGGTATCGACACGGTTGCGATCACCAAACTCGATGTGCTCGATACTCTTCCGACTATCAAAATCTGCGTCGGCTATCGCATGGTCGAAACGGTATTGGAATATCCGCCGGCAACCACGGCGCTGCTCAGCGCCGTCGAACCGGTCTATGAAGAGTTGCCCGGCTGGCAGACACCAACCAGCGGCATGCGGCAGTTCTACGACTTGCCGAATGAGGCTCAGGCCTACGTGGCCCGCATCTGTCATCTGGTCGGCGCACGCCTGGGGATTATTTCGGTGGGGCCGGAGCGCGAACAAACAATCGAGGTCGCGGAGATTTTTTAGTCCGTTCGGCCGGTAGCGCCGCAAGATCTTGCGGCGCTACCGGTCGTGTAGTTATCCGACCAATTTCGCCTGTAACTCTCGGCTCGACGGCTCAACCAGGATCGAGCCGTCGGGAAACACGATCGTCGGCACACTCTGAAAGCCCTTGTTCACCTCGACAACATACGCCGCCGCCTGCGGGTCATCTTCGATGTTGATGTAGTGGTATGCCGCCCCCTGCTGATCCAACACCCGTGTGGCCCGGCGACAATCAGGACACCAACTGGTTCCATAGACAAGAATCGCTTGCTCACTCACGTCTATTTCCTCTCATTTCATACGAACTCCAAACCTTTTTATTATACCTGAAACACCTTTCTCATCATGTTCGCCGCCATGCATCACGGCCTCATCCCTGTGCAATCCCCTAACATCGTGCTGTGATTAATGTTTTATCAATCCTTTGCATACCTTTTGTACAGGGCAAAAGGTTTGACAGTTTACGCAGCGCTGTGCTACCATCAGGGCGTATGCGTTCGCTGTAGTACGCTGTAATTCCGGCCAATCGAAGCCGAGTAACCTGTGCGTATCCACTGCGTACGGCTTGTTCTGTGCAGCCCTTTATTGTTCGACCTCAACCGGCGAGGTCCCTGAGGAGCGCAAAGTAGATGAAGCTTCACGAGTATCAGGCCCGCGATCTGCTCGCCAAGTACGGTATTCCGGTCACCGGCGGCGGAGTGGCTTCCACAGCGGCGGAAGCGCGCGCCATCGCCGAACAGATCGGCGGTCGCGTGGTGGTGAAGGCACAGGTCTTCGTCGGCGGACGTGGTAAAGCCGGTGGTGTAAAACTGGCCGATGATCCCGCTCAGGCTGAAGCGGTCGCCGGACAAATCCTCGGCATGGACATCAAGGGCCTGACGGTTGAGAAGGTGCTTGTCGCCGAGGCGATCACCTACCAGAAAGAGATTTATCTGAGCGCGATCCTCGATCGGGCCAGCAAGCGCGTGATGATGATCGCCTCCGCTGAGGGCGGCGTCGAGATTGAAGAGGTCGCGAAGACGAACCCTGACGCGATTGTAAAGATCCCGGCCCATCCCATGCTCGGGTTGCAAGAATATCAGGCCAAAGAGTTGGCCTTCGGGATCGGGCTGACCGACGGCAAGCAGGCCCGGCAGTTCGCCCAGATCGCGACGGCGCTCTACAAGGTGTTCGTCGAAACTGATGCCTCACTTGCCGAGATCAATCCACTGGTGATCCGCGAGGACGGCCGCCTTCAGGCCCTCGACTCGAAGGTGTTGCTTGATGACAGCGCCCTCTTCCGCCATCCCGATCTGGCCGCGTTGCGCGATTCGTCCGATGAGCCTGAGGCCGAACAACAGGCCCGCGAGGCTGATATCACCTTTATCAAGCTCGACGGCAGTATCGGCTGTATGGTCAACGGCGCCGGCCTCGCAATGGCGACCATGGATGTTGTGAAGCTGTATGGCGGCGAGCCGGCCAATTTCCTCGATATCGGCGGCGGCGCCGGCAAGGAAAAGGTCAAGGCGGCGTTGCAGATTATTCTGGCCGACCCGAGTGTCAAGGCGGTGCTGTTCAACATCTTCGGCGGTATCACCCGCGTCGATGAGGTTGCCCGCGGGATTATCGCTGCGCTTGAGGAAGTCCCGACCGATGTGCCGATGGTGGCGCGCCTGGTTGGCACAAATGAAGAGGCCGGGCGGGCGTTGCTCGCCGAGTCGAAGCTGATTCCGGCTGAAACCCTTGCCGACGGCGCCCAGAAGGCGGTTGCCGCAGCACAGGCGCGCTGACAGCAAATTGCGTGCAGGGATGCAGACATTTGCATCCCTTCGCGCAAATACGTTACTCTTGCCGGTTGCTCTGGCCGCCCGACATCAATGATGCCAGCAACTGTTGACCCCGTTCGATTCGTTCGAGCATCCGGCGATCATTGGTCGATCGCCTGAGGCGCTCCAACTCCAGTGCCCAATGGTCGCGCCGCTCGCGACCGATCTGCACCGCAGCAGAGACATTGGCTAGCCGGTTGAGCCAACCGACATCACGTTCCAACAACGCAAGTTGCAGTTCGATCTCGGTGTAGCGACATGCCAACCCCGGAAGGCGCTCCGTCTTCGAATCCGGGTAGGCGGTGCCGGCAACCAGTTCGCCAGGTTCGCACTTGAACAATCCGGCAAGCAATGTGATGGTGCGTTCGCCTGGGGTCGATAGACCGGACTCCAGGTGCGAAACGGCAACCCGCGAGATGGCCAGGCGATCGGCGATCTCTTGCTGGGTCCAGCCGAGTTCGGCACGTAAGCGTGCAATGCGCTGTCCTAACAATTCCGTCATTGATAACTCACTTAGCAGACACTACCCGCTCATCGTAGTATAGTACCACCGGTTTGGAAGCCCGTTCCTCCCGTGGTTGTCGCGGGTATCGTCTAAGTGAGGAGACTAGTTTCATGGCAAAGCAACGTGCGCTGATCACCGGCATTACCGGCCAGGACGGTAGCTATCTTGCGGAATTTTTGCTATCACATGGCTATGAGGTGATCGGCATGGTGCGTCGATCCAGCACGGTGAACTTTGAGCGAATCAAGCATATTCAAGATAAAATCACATTAGTCACCGGCGACCTACTCGACGAGGTGTCGCTCATCCATATGCTGCGCGATCACCGCCCAACCGAGGTGTATAACCTCGCCGCACAATCATTTGTGCAAACATCATGGCCGCAGCCGGTTTTCACCGGCGAAACCACCGCCCTTGGCGTTACCCGTATGCTCGATGCGGTACGGATTGTTGATCCGGATATTCGCTTCTATCAGGCCAGCAGCAGCGAGATGTTCGGTAAAGTGGTTGAAGTGCCGCAGCACGAAGACACTCCGTTTTATCCCCGTAGTCCCTACGGCGTTGCCAAAGTCTATGGACACTGGATCACGGTAAATTACCGCGAGAGCTACAACATGTACGCATGCTCGGGGATCCTCTTCAACCACGAGAGCCCCCGCCGTGGTCTTGAGTTCGTTACCCGCAAGATCTCGAACGGCGTCGCCCGGATCAAACTCGGACTCGATGAAGAACTCCGGCTTGGCAACCTGGATGCGCGCCGTGATTGGGGCTTCGCCGGTGATTATGTTGAAGCAATGTGGTTGATGTTGCAGCAGGATCAGCCCGATGATTATGTTGTTTCAACCAACGAAACCCATTCGGTGCGTGAGTTCTGCGAATTGGCCTTTGGCAATCTCGATCTCGACTATCGTGATTATGTGGTTATGGACGAGCGCTTTATGCGCCCGGCTGAGGTCGATCTGTTGATCGGCGACTCGACAAAAGCCCGCACAAAGTTGGGCTGGGAACCGAAAACGTCATTTCCGGAATTAGTCCGCATGATGGGTGATGCGGATATGAAGTTACTCAAGGAGCAACAACGATGACTCAGGCAGAGAAGCGACTGATCGAGGAGGGCTGGGAAGCGCTGGTGGAGCGTCTTGGCCTCACCGAGGCGACGCGCTTCGTGATGCTTTTAGAGCGGCGCACCGGCGGAGCAGTACAACATTTGCGCGAGCTCTGGTCGTCACCCCACGCGGGCTACCGACCACACCACAGTGCTGCGATATCAACGCCTTCGGTCAGTCAATTTGATGCTTGATATCGAACGCCGTAGGGGCGAAGCAATCTTCGATTGCTTCGCCCCTACGGCGTTTCACGTTCATGCGCAACTGGTGGCGGCTCGGCGCCGATGGTGCGCTCCAACATCCCCAGCCGGGCATCAACTTCGCGTCGCCAGGCCTCATCAGTCACCTGTGTCGCCCGCACGCGGTACAAAATCTCTTCTTGCACCCGGCGTACGCCGCCAACCCGATCCGCCAACAGGCCAATCAGGAAGGTGAACAGCGCCATCATCACCAACACGCTGCCCACCAGCAGTGATTGTTCATTCGTGTTGGTCAGCAGATCAAGCCGCCGGCCCACAAACACAATCAGCGCCCAGATCAGGAGCAGCGCGCCGGGAATAAAGCACGCCAATGCGATATAGCTAAAAACCTTCAGCGGCTCATAGGTCGCATACGTTCGCGCAATAATCGCACCCTGGCGCTTGATAAAATTCCAGTTGCCGCGATGCAAGCGCGACGGCCGCCCGACGTAGTTGGTGCGGATCGGAACTGCGCTGATCGTCAGGCGGCGTTTGCCGGCCTGGATCAGATTCTCGACGGTGTAGGAAAAATCGGTGGTAACGAAGGTACGCAGCGCCGCTTCACGCGATAGCGCCCGAAACCCCGAAACCGTGTCGGGGACGTTGGTTTCCGAGGCCCAGCGCACCACCTGACTGCCGGCATATTGCAGCGCCTTCTTCAGCGGTGTGAAGTGCTCGATCTGTTGCACCTGGCGGTCGCCGATCACAATATCGGCCACCCCACCGACAATCGGCGCCACCAGCCGCGGGATCTCGCTGCCGGGATACTGATGATCGGCGTCGGTATTGACAATAATGTCGGCGCCTAAACGCAGCGCCGTGTCGATTCCGGTCTGGTATGCGGCGGCGAGCCCTTTATTCGAGGTGTGGCGCACAACATGGTTGGCGCCGGCCTGCATCGCGACGGAAACCGTATCATCGGTGCAGCCATCGTCGATAATCAACACCTCAACCTCGGCGATACCGGGGATACGGCGCGGAATATCGGCGATCACGGTTGCGATCGTCTCGCGCTCATTCAGGGCCGGGATCTGGACAATGAGTTTCAGAGGCTTTTGTGCGCTCATAGTGCGCGCCATTGTAGCATAGATGATTCTTTTTCGATGTGGTTGCAGCTACGCCACAACCACATCGGAAAAGGTTTTTGAGGTTATTTTGCGCCGATCTCGCCCCGAATAAAGCGATCGGTCAGATCGCGGGCCTCGTAGTCGGTGAACTGCTTCGGCGGCGTCTTCATGAAATAGCTGCTCGGCGCGAACAACGCTCCGCCGATCCCGCGATCCATGGCCAGTTTCGCGCAGCGCACCGCGTCGATCACCACGCCGGCCGAGTTCGGCGAATCCCATACCTCCAGCTTCAACTCGACATTCAGCGGCACATCGCCGAACGTCGTCCCTTCCATGCGAATGTAAGCCCACTTCCGGTCGCCCAGCCACGGCACATAATCGGACGGCCCGACATGCACATCCTCGGCCCGCATTTCGTAGCCAAGCTGGCTTGTCACCGCATTCGTCTTGCTGATCTTCTTGCTCTCCAGCCGTTCGCGCTCCAACATATTCAGGAAGTCGGTATTGCCGCCGAAGTTCAACTGGTAGGTGCGATCCAGGCGCACACCGCGCTCACGGAACAATGTCGTCAGGACACGGTGGGTGATTGTGGCGCCGACCTGGCTCTTGATATCGTCGCCGATGATCGGCAGATTCTTCTCCTCGAAGCGCTTGCGCCAGTAATCCTGGCTGGCAATAAAGACCGGCACGCAGTTGATAAAGGCGCAGCCGGCTTCCAGAATCTGCTCCACATACCACTTCGTCGCCATCTCGCTGCCCACCGGCAAGTACGAGATCACCACATCGGTGCCGGTATCCTTCAAAATACGCACAATATTGTCGGTGCTGCGCGGCGCCTTATGGATCACCTCGCTCAGATACTTGCCGATCCCGTCGTGCGTCATCCCGCGGCTCACCGGCACACCCAGATGCGGCACGTCGGCGAATTTGTAGGTATTGTTGGGATGGGCGAAAATCGCCGCGCTCAGATCCGTATCGACCTTGGTATCACCGATATCGAAGGCCGCCGAAAATTCAATATCGCCGATGTGATAGCCGCCGAGATCCACATGCATCAGACCCGGCACATCGTCATCGGGATTGGCATTCCGATAATAGTGAACACCCTGAACCAACGAAGATGCACAATTCCCAACACCGATGATCGCAACCCGAATCTTCTTGTTTGCGCTCACTGAAACCTTCTTTCATCGTAACGACCGTACTGATTTGCATTGCAGCGGGAAATCATACCGCCGCTGATCTTATTTGTAAAGCTCACCGAATGGGCAGTATTATGCGGTATAGTAAACTTCACATGCCGCTACCCAAGAGTACTGCGCCCAAGGATACTCCTGTACCAGGCACTTGCTTGACCCTGCCGTCGCTTTCAGTATATGCTAACCTTTGCGACGCCGTAGTGCCGCGACGGCTATGTTGGTGCGCTGAACGGTTCGTAACATCGGCTCGCCTGCGGCAGCGCGATCAAAAAACGATGTATGCATCCCGAAGCACTCTGGTATGACGGATCAGTACAATTAGCGCTATGGAAGTAGAACCCAGGCCGGATACCGTGCGCGCCGACGAAACGCCCGAACAGGCGTATTTAATCGTGCATGCGGGCGGCGAAGTCTATGCGATCAACGGTTCCGTGATCCGCGAGATCGCTCGTTGGCGCAGCCCAACCCCCGTACCGAATGTGCCGGCCCTGCTTCCCGGCATCATCAGTCAGCGCGGTGTCATCCTGCCGGTGGTCGATCTGCGGGTGTTGCTCGATCTGCCCGCGCACCCACCCGATCGCGCCACACGTCTGGTGATCTGCCAGCATGAACCGTTTGATCTGGCAATACTGGTCGATCGGGTCGAGGATCTAACCCTTATCGATCAGGCCGAACTGGAACCGCCGCCGAACGGCTTACCTGCTACGGCAGCCCGCATCTTCAGCGCCGTCACCCGTCTCGCCGATCGACCGCTGGCGTTGATCGATCTGAGCGCGCTGATCACCGTCGTACAGGAGGGACTGTGATCAGCGGTTTCCTGATTCGGCTCCGTGCCGGTGAACGGCTCTACCTGGCGCCACGCGATCATGTGGCTGGTTTACTTATTACCGACGCGGCGCACCAGTATCAGGATGATCGCGGACGCCCGTTGGTGCTGCGTGATCTCGGGCCGCTTCTTGATCGGTGCTCCACGCCATCGCCGGGTCGCCGTCATACCCTGACAGTAGTGTTGCGTCGGCGCAGCATCGGCCTACGGGTTGATCGCGCCGATGATCTCGCTCATGGACATGCGCTGGAAACCACGGCGCTCCCGCCGCTGATCGCTCGCCGACAGGCGAACCCCTGGTGTATCGGCGTTGCCGCCATCGAAGACCAACCGGTACTTGTTCTTGATCTGCGTCGGATCGCCGCTGATGTGGCGCTTGGCGCCGTGTAGAGGATTGCGTTATGCAACAGATCGCCCAACGACAACAGTTTGTCACAGATGACGAGCGATTGGTGTCGCTCAAAGAGAATCCGTATTTGCTGCGACTGCTGATCGGCGGCGGTGTTCTGCTGATCGCGCTCCTCTGGCTGTTGGTGCTGGCACTGGGCTTCAACGGCACGGTTAACAGCGGCGTCGTGACGATTTTTTCACTTTCCGCCGTTGTCGGGCTGCTGATCTACAGTGGCTCTTTCTGGCTCGTCCGCCAGCGCAAAATTGTCCTCGGCAGCCGGGTGCTGTTCTACGGCATGGTGATCAGCAGCACCCTCAGCACTGCACTCATCGGCGGTGCGACCGGCCCGCTGACCCCGATTTTGCTGGTGCCGGTGGTGAGCGCCGGACTACTCGGGCGCGGGCGCGACAGCATCCTTGTCGTGATCAGTTGTGTGATCGGCTATCTGGGCTTGCTGCTCGCCGAAAATCTCGGCTACACCGCAACGGCGATCAGCGATGGGGGCGCAGCCAGTGTGTTTGTGTCGGTCGCTGCCGTGCTCGGATTACTGGCCTGGCTCAGTGGTCGCGATTTGAGCCGGATCGCGGCCCAATCGGGCGAGCGCGCCGAAGAACTGATGAACAAGACCGAGCAGTTGATGGAGAAGAATATCCAGCAGATCGAACTGGGCAGCGAACTTTCGGCCGCCGCCGCCGAATTGCAGGTGGCATCGCAGCAACAGGCCAGCGGCGCCACCGAACAGGCCAGCGCGGTTAGCCAGGTTAGTACGACGATCGAGGAATTGGGCAGCACCGCCCGCCAGATCGCCCAGGCCGCCGAACATGTCTCCGATGCCGCCCAGCAGACGCTCGAAAATCTGTCGAGTGGCCAGGATGCGGTAGACGAGAGTATTCAGGCCATGGAGCGCATCCGCGGCCGGGTGCAGGATGTCTCGGAGCGCGTACTCAGCCTTGGCGAGCGCTCGCAGCAGATCGGCGAAATCATCGACCTGATCGACGACATTTCCGACGAAACCCATCTGCTGGCGCTGAATGCCGCGATCGAGGCCGCCGGCGCCGGTGAACACGGCCGCCGTTTCGCGGTCGTCGCCGCTGAGGTGAAGAGCCTGGCCAATCGCACGCTCGCCGCCGCAAAAGAGGTGAAGGGCGTGATCGCCGAGATCCGTCAGGCCACCAGTGCCGCTGTATTGGCGGCCGAAGACGGCAGCAAAGAGGTGGAACGCGGCGTCGAACTGGCCCATCGCGCCGGTCAGGTGATGGACAATATCGTGATGGTCGCCGAGCGCACCGCTCAGGCTGCCGCTGAGATCGGCCTCGCCACCGCGCAGCAGCAGAGCGCCAGTGAACAGGTGGTCGAGACGATGCGCGAGATCGCCGAAGTGGCCCGCCAATCGGCCCTCGGCGCCCGCCAGATGGCCGACTCGGCGGCGACCCTTACCGCGATCGCCGATCGCCTCCACGGCATTGTGATAACGGATGAGTGACGTTTTACGCCACAATACGTAGCTTTCGGCGTTGCCCATTTTGCATTTCGCCTTTTGTATTACTATGGATCTTGCCGCCTTCTACAATCAGTTCCGCGATGAGACGACGGAACAGATACGCATCCTGAACGACGGACTGCTGGCGATCGAGCAGGCCGCCGATGAGGTGTTGCAGCGGTCGGAGATCGACCGAATCTTCCGGGCGGTTCACACGATCAAAGGCTCGGCACGGATGCTCGGCTTCGAGCAGATCGGCCGGCTCGCCCATATCATGGAAGATGCGCTCGGCGCGATCCGCCAGGGCCGGCGTACCCTCGATCGCGCCCTGACCGATCTGCTGCTGCGCGGCGGCGACAGTATTCTCGCCCTCACCGCCAATGCCGTCGATCAACAGCCGGCCCCCGATCAGGCTGTGATCGAGGCGCTGATCGCACAGTTCGACGGCAACCCGGCGCCGGCAGGCGCACCCACCGAACCAGCGTCGGCCACCGGTATTCCGGCACCGCCGACACCTCTTGAACCGGAAACACCGCAAGCTCCGGCAATGGCCGTCGCGCCGCAACCACCGAGCAACCGCAGCGGCCGCGCCACGGTACGCGTGCGGATCGACCGGCTCGACCGCATGCTCAATCTGGCCGGCGAACTGACGATCGGCGGCCAGATGCTCAACGATCATCAACAGCAACTCAGCCATATCGATGCACTGATCACCGAGCAAGAACGCATTCAGCAGGCGCTGAACGACGACCTGAACCGCCTGCGTTTCTCAGCGTCGCAGCGCCAGTCGCTTGACCGGCATCTCACTACATTGCGTCAGACCGCCGAGCAGGCCCGGGTTGTGATCGACCGTGAGCGCACCCGCTTCGGGCGCTATGTCGGTCAGCATGAACTCCTGGCAAAAGATCTTGAGCAAGAGGTGATGGCGGCGCGCATGATGCCGATCGCGACGGTATATGCGAATCTGCCGCGCGCCGTGCGCGATCTGACCCAGGCCACGAATAAAGAGATGCGCCTGGAACTCCAGGGCGAACATACCGAACTCGACCGCAAAGTGCTGGAGTTGCTCACCGATCCGTTGCTACACCTCGTCCGCAACGCGATCGATCACGGGATCGAGCCGCCCAATCAGCGTGTCGCCGCCGGGAAACCGGCCCACGGCACCCTGACGATTAGCGCAGTCGCCGCAGGCAGCGAGGTGCGGCTCACCGTCCAGGACGACGGTCGCGGCATGGATCCGCAGCGTCTGCGCGATCGGGCCGTCCAGAACGGCATGCTCAGCGCCACACAGGCCGCACGCCTGAGCACGGCCGAAGCCTTCGACCTGATCTTCCAGCCCGGCTTCTCAACCGCTCAGATCGTCACCGACATCTCCGGACGTGGCGTCGGCATGGATGTGGTGCGCACCAATATTACCGACCTCGGCGGCAATGTGCTGGTCGAATCGCAGATCGGCCAGGGCACGCAAATCACGCTGTTGTTGCCGCTAACCCTGGTTACCACCAGGGTATTGCTGGTTCAATTGGGCCAGAGTAGCTTTGCGCTGCCGGCCGGCGCATGCCAGGGCACAATCTGGATCTACCGCGATGCCGTGCGGGTGTTGAACGGCCAACCGACGCTGGAATACGCCGGACGAACCATCGCATTGTTGCGACTGGCAGATCTGATCGGTGTCGAGGCTGATGCGGGGCGCCGGCGCAGCGAACGCAGCCCGGCGATCCTGGTCGGCAGCGGTAAGCGCCTGAATGCATTACTGGTCGATGCCCTGCTCGACGAGCGCGAAGCGGTTGTGAAGCCGCTCGGGCCATTGCTGGCGTCACGCCGTAGTTTCGGCGGCGCCGTCCAACTCGGCGACGGCAACCTGGTGCTCTTGCTTAATCCGCTGTTGCTGATCGAGCAGAGTCGCAGCATGCCGCAGCGCAGCCGTACAGTGCAGCCTCAGGTGCGCCGGCGGCGATTGCTCGTTACCGACGACTCATTCACCACGCGGGAGCTGATTCGCAGTATCCTGCAATCGGCCGGATATCAGGTAACAGTGGCGGTAGACGGTGCCGACGCACTTGACAAACTCCGCGCCGAAACCTACGATCTGGTTGTCAGTGATGTCGAAATGCCGCGCGTTGACGGCTTCCAACTGACGGCTCGCATTCGTAGCGAGCTTGGTAAACCCGATCTCCCCGTGGTGCTGATCACAAGCCTCGCTTCCGAAACTCATCGCCGGCAGGGCCTTGAGGCCGGAGCACAAGCGTATATTGTCAAGAGCCAGTTTAATCAGGATAGTTTGCTGGAGGTGATCCGGCAGTTACTCGGCGGCTAGCCATGTGATAGCGCCGGGCCGGTAACTTACGCATGGATTACCGCAGTATCGTCTTCTCGAACCAATTCGCTTGCGGCATGCTGTGCGATCGGAGCCGCCCGTGTGATTAAGGGAGCGTGTATGTCTGGAAAAATTCTTGTCGTCGATGATAGCAAGCTGGTAACCGATATCGTCAAGATGCGGTTGGAGATGTTCGGGTATCAGGTTCGCCTCGCCCATAGCGGCGAAGAGGCGCTCGCCGCCATCGCCGCTGACATGCCCGATCTGATGGTGCTCGATGTGCAGATGCCCGGCATCGATGGCTACGAGGTTTGCCGCCGGCTGCGCGATAACCCGAGCCTCGACGATCTGCGCATTATCATGCTTACGTCGAGCGATGATAAGCATGCCGCCTTTGAAGCCGGTGTAGACGACTATCTGAACAAAGATATCGATCTGCTCAACTTGCCGAATCGGGTACGTATGGTGTTGGAGTTGGAGTAGGTCATGGCTGATCCGCTGCGCATTCTGATTGTCGATGACTCGCCGCTGATGCGGCGCATGTTACACGACATGGTTGCCGACGACCCGGATATTACGGTGGTTGGCGAAGCCGGCGATGGGCGCACGGCGCTTAAGCTGGTGGCTGAATTGCGCCCGGATTTGATCACGCTCGATGTACGTATGCCGGTGATGGATGGCGTCGAAACCACCCGCCAGGTGATGGCGTATTATCCGACGCCGATCCTGGTACTCACTGCGTCACTCTCCAGCCATGAAGTCGATATCACCTTTCAGATGCTCGGCGCCGGCGCACTGGATGTGATGGAAAAGCCGTTGCTGAAAGATGCGGCTGCGGTTGAGCAGACCCGCCGGGCGCTGATACGCAAGATCAAGTTGCTCGCCCGGGTGCGGGTGGTGACGCATTTACGCGGCCGGCGCAAAAACCCCGATCCTGAGCCACAGGAAACCAATCCAACCGTTCAAACCGCGAAAGCAAGTCTTGAATCATCTACGAAGCCGGCGCCGCCGGCCAGATCCGAAAGCCCGTTTCCGCTGGTGGTGATCGGCGCGTCAACCGGCGGGCCGGGGGTTGTCCGCCAGATATTAGCCGGACTGCCGGCTGGTTTCGCCGGTGCCGTGCTGGTGGTTCAACACATCGCAGCCGGCTTCAGCAGCGGGATGAGCGAGTGGTTGGGATTAACATCGGACATGCCGGTGACACTCGCCACTGAAGGGATGGCCTTGCGCCCCGGTTGTGTGCTGGTCGCGCCCGATCGCTGCGATATCATGATCACGGAAGATCATCTGGTGCATCTGAGCCATAGCCCGCTGTTGTTGCAACGGCCCTCGATCGATATTGCCATGCAGTCGGCCGCTGAAGTGTTCGGCCGGCGCACGCTTGGTGTCTTGCTCACCGGCATGGGCCGTGACGGCGCGATCGGGATGCAGTCGATCCGCAAGCGCGGCGGCTTTACGATCGCCCAGAATGAGGCTACCTGCGCGATCTACGGCATGCCGCGGGCCGCGATTGAGCTCAATGCCGTCGATCAGATTCTGCCGCCCGAGCAGATAATCACCCTGCTGATCGAACGGGTCGGACGCCGCAGCAGTTCACGTCAGGTGGTGCAGCATGTCTGAGGTAACTCGCCGCCTGAATTTCCAGACCGATCAGACCGCCATGCTGCGCGATCGATTGGCCCGCTACTGTGGCGTCTATCTCGACGATTCACGGCGCAATGTGCTGCAAGCCGCCCTGAGTTGCCGCAGTGCCGCACTTGGTATCAACCCGGAAGACTATCTGCAACAACTGGATCTGAGCCTTAATCGGGCCGAGTTGCAACGTCTGGCCGAGTTGATTCTGAACCACGAGACGTTGTTCTTCCGCAACCGGCCGCATTTCGAAGCTTTGCGCCGAGTGGTGCTGCCGGAACTGCACCAGCAACTACCGCCGGGTGCGCCGATCCGGATGTGGAGCGCCGGTTGCTCCAGTGGCGAAGAGCCGTACTCGCTCGCGATCACTGCGCTTGAAGCCCTTGGCGACCCGTTGCCGCGCCCGGTTCAGGTGTACGCCACCGATCTGAGCGCCGCTGCATTGGAACGGGCCAGGGCCGGCGTCTATCGCGGGCGCACGCTGTCGAACCTGAGCGCACTTCAGCGGGCGCGCTTCTTCCAGGCGCAGGGTGATGGGCTGGCGGTGACGCAGCCCATGCGTGATCTGGTACGCTATGAACAGCGGAACCTGATCGACCCGTTTCCGGCCGAGATGCATGGCATCCACATTGTCTTCTGCCAGAATGTGACGATCTACTTTCAGCTCGACACATGCCGCGATCTGATGGCCCGGATCTATGGCATGATGCCCGAAGGCGGCAGCCTTTTCCTGGGGTTCTCCGAAACGCTCTGGAATATCTTCGATCGCTTTCGCTGGCGAGAAGTGGCCGGGAGCTTCGTTTACACTAAAGAGACCCAACGACCGGCGGTAGTAGAACCTGATAAACCGGCGCGAACACAGATCGCGCTGCGCACAAAACCGGCCCCCCGCCCACACACCCCGGCGACACTGCGCTTTGCCGAAGCGGAGATTGTGGCGCAGGGGCGCAGCCTTGTCGATGCCGGGAATGCCGAAGCCGCCCTGACGCTGTTCGCCGGCGCACCATTGGCCGGTCGCTATGCGCCGCAGATACTTGCGCTCACGGCCCGCGCCCATGCCGATCGCGGCGATCTGGATCTGGCGGTTGCGGAAGCCCGCCGCGCCCTGGAGATGAATCCGCTGACCACCGATGCGTATGTGTTGATCGGGTTGATCTACGCGCGCCAGGGCCAGCCGCTCGAAGCGATTAAATGCCTTGAGCGGGCGCGCTACCTTGATAGCCAGGCTCCGCTGATCAGCTATCATCTGGCGGAATGTAACCGTGAAGCCGGCCGGCGCGAGGCGGCACTGCGTGAATATCGCAATACCTTGCGCGCGCTGGACGATCACCCGCCGGATCAACTACTCGACGGCGTGGCGGTAGCGTGGTTACGCGAAACCTGCCGCCATTATGTGACGCAGTTGGGGAGTTGACGAATAAGGGGTGAAAACCCCTTTTACTATCTTCGGTAGAAGGTTATGAAGCGACAGGCCGCACAACTATTACGCCACAACATTCGGGCCAGCCTGCTGGGGCATCGCGGGACAGCCGGGCGCCGGCGCAAGCCGGCACCGAAGATCAACGCGCCGGCAGCGCCGGAAGTTAGTGCTGCCGAGCGTCAGCGCACCGAAGAGTTGGAACAAGAACTCGAACTGGCGCGCGACATCCAACAGGGTTTGCTGCTGGAGGCGGCGCCGCATCTGAGTGGTTGGGAGATCACGGCGGTCTCGTTGCCGGCCCGCAGCCTGGGCGGCGATCTATACGATTTCTTGCCTTTAAGCGCCGGCGCCCATGGGATCATGATCGGTGATGTGAGCGGCAAAGGATTGCCTGCCGCCTTGCGAATGGCGGTTGCGCGCACGGTATTTCGCCACGAAGCACGGCGTAACGGCCCGCCCGCCGACACCCTGGCCGCCGTCAATCGCGGAATCCTGAGCGAAATCCCGCAGGGTATGGTGACAATGCTCTATGCGCGGCTGGATCTCACGCGCGGCCGGCTGCGCCTCGCCAATGCCGGCCACACTTTCCCGATGGTTATCAATGGTCAGGTGAGCGAAATCGAACTGTCGGGTTTGCCGTTGGGCGTCGATGATGAGAGCGACTACAACGAAGACTGCATCGATCTCAATCCCGGCGACAGCGTGCTGCTATACACCGACGGCGTGCTGGAAGCGGAGAATGCTTCCGGCGAGATCTTCAGCTACGAGCGCTTGGAGGCATTGGTGGCGGCAAACAACCGGCTGAAGCCACGGGCATTGGTGGCCCGGCTGCTGAGCGAGTTACGAACCTGGAGCAATGGGGTGCAGAGCGACGATATCACAATTGTTGCCCTGCGCCGGCGCCTGGATCGACTGAACAGCGAACTTTTCAGCGTAAGCGAAGATGTGCTGGGCGCCGAGCGGGCCGCACAACTCTGGAGCGAACTGGAATATCTGCTGGCCAACAGCCCGGATACGGCCGGCAGCGAGCACTGGCTGGCAGCCTTGCCAGCGATCGTCAAACTGGTTCAGACGAGTTTTGGGCGCGGCCTGGCCCGCGAAATGAACCAGCAATTGCGGTTGGTACTTGAGGATTATCGTTAGCAAAAACGGAGTTCATGCGGGCGACCGCGAATGAGCAGATCGTTATGTCGGGTTATTACCGGCTATGGTATAGCTAGGATCCCTTCATTTCGGAAGGGGTTCGCAATCAGCGTAAGCGGAGACGACTATGGGCGCGAACGATAAGCTGGAGTTTATGCCGCTCGACCTGGATACGTTTTTAGGGAGCGAGCGGTTCATGACCGGCACGCGTCTTGGCGCGGCCTTCAGCCAGGGAATACGCTCGTATTTGCGCGCCGCCTATGCTGATGCAATCGAGCACTTTAAAGCTGCCCTGATTGCAGCCTACGTCGATGGCGAAGAACAGGCGCAAATCTACGAGCGCGAACGTGCGATCATCTACCTTTATATCGGGAATGCATTGGCCTTCCAGGAAGACTGGGAAGGCGCCCTGCGCGAGTATCTTGAGTCGGTACAGACCGACCAGCAACTGGCCGAGGCGCACTACAATCTCGGTGTCGCATTCGCCGCCCGCGGCCAGATCGATCGGGCGATCGCCGCATTCAAGGAGACGCTCGAACACAACCCGAATCTGTACGAAGCGCATTTCGCGCTTGGGCGCTGTTACCAATTGATCGACGACGCCGGGCGGGCCTACATTCACTACAATAGCGCCTGTAATGCCCGCCCACAGGCCGCCGAGCCGCGCTACTATATGGGCCTGATGCACCAGAGCCATGGCGCTCATGAACTGGCCCAACGCTGTTTCGCCGATGCGCTACGGGTCGAACCCACCTTTGTCACCCCCGATCCCGACCCCGACAATGTGCTGGTGAGTCGCTCCGAATCGGAAGTAGCGCAGTGGTACTACCGGCTCAGCCAGGCACTCAAGCATCAGAACTATGAGGAAGAGGCCGAGCGCATCTACCGTGCCCTGTTGCAGTGGCGCCCCGATGAGTATCAGGCGCGCTACATGCTCGGCAATCTACTGGCCCGCCAACGTCGCTTCGAGGAAGCACTCGAAGAATACGGCCAGGTACCGCCACAGCATGCCCATTTCGTCGAGGCGCGCCTGCGCATGAGCACCGTACTGCGGCTGCAAAAGCAAACCAAACAAGCCTACGATCTATTGTTCGAATGCGCCAAGCTCAACCCCGGCAACGGCCAGTTGTTCCTGAACATGGGCAAGTTGCTCTACGACATGGGCCTGAATAGCCAGGCGGTGCGCGCCTTTGAACGAGCGGTGCAACTGTTGCCAACCGATGCTCAGGCCCACTACCTGCTCGGCTTCATCTACACCATCCTCGGGCGCGAGAATTGGGCCCTGGCGGCATGGCGCAAGGCGGTGGAACTCAAACCCGACGCCCACTCGCTGCGCTACGATCTGGGGTATATGTATGTGCGCCGCAGCAGGTACGACCTGGCGGCGAATGAGTTTCAGGTTGTGCTTGAACACTGGCCGGAAGATGTCGAGACGAATTTTATGCTCGGCATCTGCTACAAGGAACTGATCGAACCGGCTCGCGCGATTCCGCTCTTCGAGCGGGTGCTGCGACGCAATCCGCGCCATGCCCAGGCGCTCTATTACCTGGGCGCATGTTACCTGCAAATCGGCAATACATCGCTTGGCAAAGCCTATTTACGCCGCTACGACCATCTGGCCCGCCAGGGCGAGGCGGTTGCTGCCGTCAGCGGACACGGCCGGCGTCGCCATAGCCCGGCGGCCGTGCGGTAAACAGGTTCTTCCAGCCTGCCGGAGGCGAGAACCGCCGCGTGCCTCCGTCGTGTTAATAGCATGGATCGTTGGAACACTACAATACAGCGACGGTGGATCGCCAGTCCACCCCCAACTTCGTGGAAAGGGCTGCGGATATGCAGCGAGTAGAACTCAGCATCCCCTCAAATCCCGTCTTTGAACGTGTGGTACGCGCCAGTGCCGCTGAAGTCGGGGCAGCCATCGGCCTCTCGACCGAGCGCGTCGAGGATCTGAAACTGGCAATCAGTGAAGCGGTCAATAATGCGATCGAGCACGGCAATCAGAAAGAAGCCGGCAAACTGGTTGCAGTCGTATTCGAGATCGACGGCGAAAAACTAGAGATTCGTATCAGCGATCAGGGCGCCGGCACCGATGCACTCGACTTCTCGCGGCGAGTGGTCGATGAGCATAGTCTGGAGACCGGCTACCTGCGCGGCTTCGGTATGTACCTGATCAGCGAATTGGTAGACGATTACGAAGTCAGTTCATCACAGCGCGGAACGGTACTCACCCTGCGCCTCTACCGGAGGACTCCGCTATGAGCGAAATCATCCACCGAGAAACATTTGGCGAAGTTACAGTGCTGCACATCACCACAACCAGCGTCGATGGGATCTCCGCCGCCGCAATTGCCGCCGAGTGTCAGGATATGAGCCCGATCACCGTCCTCGACTTTAATGAGGTATCGTTCATCAACTCGGCCGGCATCTCCGCCTTGCTGCGCTTCGTGGTCAGTTCACGGAAAGCCGGCTACAAACTCTATGCGCTAAATGTCAGTCCTCATCACCAGAAGATCTTCAAAATGGTGGAGATGTCGCGCTTTATGCCGGCGATCGAAGAGCGCGATCTCGCGGCATATCGCTGAAGCACCGGCCTGATCCGGCATAGCTTCAGCATGTGCAGCGCCCGGGTACCCGCAATTATCTTCAGATGTATACGCAGTCAGCCAAAGCGCGTCGTTTTTCAACGGCGCGCTTGTGGTATTATAGATGCGGCTTGTAGAACAAGCCTGATCTGTATGTGAAGTTCCGTCGAATAACCGTTTGATACCACGTAAGAACCCGTTCAGCAAAGAGAGGACGATGTGGCCCCAGTTGTGATGATTGTTGAAGATGATGCAGCGACACGACGGCTGTACCGCTTCCTCCTGACAAATAGTGGCTACACCGTTATTGAAGCCGAGGACGGCCAGGCCGCCCTGGAGCTGTATACCTCGCGCCCATGTGATGTCATTATCACTGACATGAATATGCCGCGCATGGGCGGAATTGAGATGGTGCGGACTCTGCGCCAGCAAAACAGCCCGGTGTATATCATTATGGTAACCGCTTTTGGTACCCCCGATACCGAAAAGCACGCATATCGTACCGGCGTTAACGAGTACCTGACAAAGCCGTTTGATTTTGAGGAGCTTGAGCGGCGCGTTCAGGAATTCTTCGCTCGCCAGAACGCCCAGTAACCGGCGCATGATACCCCTCACTGCGACGATAACGTACGATCGCACTCCATACGCTTTGATGAATAAAATGCAAGCGCTATGCCGGTAATTGTAGCCTCATAGACACGCGCAGTTGTTACAATAGCGCTGTTTGTTAAAGCAGGGTTAGGACAACGATCCAATTGTTCCTCGCCCGCCAGTAACAGCGTCGCTCCACTGCGGCGCAACGAGGAGCGCGGCATGGCCGATATGTTGCTTGAGTCTGCAGGAGCGCATGCTCGCGCCCGCCTGCTGGTGGTTGAAGACGATACCAATATCCGCGAGTTTTGTCGTCTCTTACTTCGCCAGCAGTATGATGTGACCACTGCGGCAAACGGGCAGTTGGCAATCGAGATTCTGGCAGCGCAGCCAATCGACCTGGTGTTGACCGATTTGCAAATGCCGATCATGGGTGGGATGGCGCTATTGAACCATATCAATCGCGTCCATCCCGATATTGATGTGGTGATCCTCACGGCATATGCGTCGGTTGAAACCGCCCGTGAAGCCCTGAAACTCGGCGCACTCGACTATCTTCCGAAACCGGTTGAGGCCGAACAACTCGAACGCACCGTGCGTACATGTCTGGAGTTGCGCCGCGTCCGCCAGGAAAAAGAACGACTTTCCGATCTGGTGCTGATGTATCAATTCAGCCAGACAATCGCTACCTCGCTCGATATTCGCACCCAGATCGAACAGATTGTCGAGTTTCTCTGGCGGCGCTTCGCACCTGAATCACTTGCGATCAGTATGCGCGAACCCGATGCGCGCCAACTGCACCTACTCTCGGCCCGTACCGCTAAGGGCTGGGTCGATGAGGATCGCCAGATCGATCTGCCTGATGCGTGCGACGAGCAGACCCTTGTGCGCGCCCACCACCAGCTCAGCGGCGAATTCAGCGAAGACCAGAGCCGCTACGTCGGGATTGTGTTACGCAGCCACGATACGCCGGTCGGCTATCTGGATCTGGCCCGGCGCGCCGAACAGCCGGCCTTCGATGCCGTGGAGCGCCGTTTGCTCGGGATCTTCGCCGGCCAGGTTGCCGCCTCGCTCGATAATGCCCGCCTCTACCAGGCCCTCAAGGATCAGAACCGCGAGACGATCGAGGCCTTGGCCGAAGCGATCGAGGCCCGCGACACCTACACCTACGGCCACTCGCGCCGGGTTACGCACTATGCGGTGCAACTCGCCGAGGCGTTGAATCTGCCGGCCGATGAGATTGAACTGATCACCTACGCCGGCCTGCTGCACGATGTGGGCAAGATCGGGATCCGCGATCATATTCTGCTGAAACCGGGCGCGCTTGAGGCGAACGAGTTTCTGATCATGCAAAAACATCCGCGCATCGGCGTCAAAATCATCGAGCGCGTCCGTGGGTTGCGCGCGACCTTACCGATTATCGAGTCCCATCACGAACGCTGGGACGGTAAGGGGTATCCGGCGGGGTTACAAGGTGAGGAAATTCCGCTTGGCGCGCGCATTCTGGCGATCGCCGACTCATTCGAGGCGATGACATCCAACCGGCCGTACCGTCCGGCGATGGCGACTGAGCGCGCCCTGGACACACTGATACGCGGGCGCGAGATACACTGGGATACGCGCCTGGTTGATGTTTTCGTAGCCTTGATACGCAGCAACGAAGGCAGCAAGCCGGAACGCGCAGCACGCCCCGAGCACCACCTGGAACCACAACTGGTTGCGGCCAACGACATGCGTGATTAGTGAAGATAGCGAAGGGGCTTGCGACTGTGTCGCAAGCCCCTTCGCCAATTCGTTGCCTCAGGCCCCATCACCGTTCGGGCTGATGATGGTCGGCGGCTCACCCTCAATCTCCTCAGGATCTTCAACCGACAGCGCGGCGACACGATCCTTCGACCCAACATTCAGCACGGTTACGCCCTGAGTTGAACGACCGAGCCGCGAAATCTCGTCGGCGCTTGTCCGCATCACCACACCGGCCTGCGTGATGAACGTGAGCAACGAGGTGTCACGCACCACCGACGCCGAAGCGATCTCATCGCGCTGGTTGCGCAGGCGGATCGTGATCACGCCGCCGGTTGCCCGGCCCTTGGTCGGGTACTCGTCGATCGCGGTACGCTTCCCGAAACCGGCCGCAGTTACCACCAGCAGATCGGCGCCTTCTTCAGCCAGTTGCATCGACACCACCCGATCGCCGTTGCCGAGGTTAATGCCATTGACGCCGGTAGCGGGGCGACCCATCGGCCGCACCTGATCCTGCGTGAAGCGCAGTGTCTGGCCGCGCGCAGTGGTGAGCAACACATCCTCGTTGCCATGGCTGACATGAACCCAGCCGAGCAGATCGCCCTCTTCAAGGCCGATTGCGATCAAGCCATTGGAGCGCACGGCACTGTACTCGCGCAACTGCGTACGCTTGATCTTACCGCGCTGCGTCGCCATCACCAGATATTCGCCGTCGAACTCCGGCACAGCCAGTATCGTCGTCACCTGTTCGCCGGGTTCGAGCGAGATAAGATTGACCAACGGCAAACCCTTGGCGGTGCGCGAGCTATCGGGCACCTCGTGGGCCTTGAGTTGGTAAACCTTCCCGCGATCGGTGAAGAAGAGCAGATTATCGAGCGAGCCACAGGTTAGCAAGTGGCGCACAATATCCTGCTCGCGGGTGATCATCCCCTTGATCCCGCGTCCACCGCGGCGTTGGGTACGATAGGTATCGGCGGCCTGACGCTTGATATAGCCGCGATCAGTGACCGAAATCAACACCCGAATATCGGGGATCAAATCCTCATCGCTCACCTCGCCGGTCACATCGGGGACGATGCGCGTACGGCGCTCATCGGTATACTTTTCCTTGATCCGGGTCAGATCCTGCTGGATCAAGTGGAGCACTTTGCGCGGATTGGCCAGAATATCCTCAAGCTCGGCGATCAACTTGATCACCTCGCGGTATTCATCCTCGATCTTCTTGCGCTCCAGGGCCGCCAGGCGACGCAACTGCATATCGAGGATCGCCTGCGACTGGCGCTCGCTGAGTGAGAAGTTGCGCATCAGATTGTTGCGCGCACTGTCGGCATTACGCGATTCGCGGATGGTGCGAATAATCTCGTCGATGTTATCGAGCGCGATCTTCAGCCCTTCGAGGATATGGGCGCGGTCGCGGGCCTTGTTCAGATCGTGCTCGGTGCGCCGGCGGATCACCTCCTGGCGTGGGTGATATACTCCTGAAGCATCCGCTTGAGGGTAAGCACCTTCGGCTGGAGACCGCCTTCAAGGGCGAGCATATTGATACCGAAGGTCGTCTGCATCTGCGTATGCTTGTAGAGCGCATTGAGCACCTTCTTCGGCTGCGCGTCCTGCTTGAGGATAATCACCAGGCGCATACCGGCGCGGTCGGACTCATCGCGGACATCGCGCACACCTTCGATCTTCTTATCTTTGGCGAGCTCGGCGATGCGTTCCTGAAGGCGCGCCTTGTTAACCTGATAGGGCAACTCGGTAACCACAATATGGTACGAATTGCGGGCCGCCTCTTCGATATGGGCCTTGGCCCGCAGAATAATCTGGCCGCGACCGGTACTATAGGCGGCCATAATCCCCTCGGTGCCGAGAATACTGGCAGCGGTGGGGAAATCGGGGCCGGGGACAATTTTGATCAGATCATCGACGGTAGCCTCGGGATTATCGATCAGATAAATGATCGCGTCGCACAACTCGCCCAGATTGTGAGGCGGAATGTTCGTCGCCATGCCGACGGCGATCCCGGATGCACCATTCAGCAGCAGGTTGGGCAACAGCGCCGGCAACACCACCGGCTCCTGGAACGAACCGTCGAAGTTGTCGCGAAAATTGATCGTGTTCTTATCGATATCGTAGAGCAACTCTTCGGCGATGGCTGAAAGCCGCGCTTCGGTATAACGCATGGCGGCGGGCGGATCGCCGTCGATACTGCCGAAGTTACCCTGACCATCGATCAAGGGGTAGCGCATATTCCAGGGTTGGGCCAGGCGGGCCAACGCATCGTAGACCGAACCGTCGCCATGGGGGTGCATTTTACCGAGCACATCACCGACGATACGGGCGCTCTTCTTGTACGACTGATTGGCCCGAATACCCATATCCCACATGCCGTACAAAATACGCCGCTGCACCGGCTTGAGGCCGTCGCGCGCGTCGGGAAGCGCACGCGAGACGATCACACTCATCGCATAGCTGAGATACGCCGAGCGCATCTCGCTGGTAATATTCACAGGCCGGACAATCCCAATCTCCATAGTATCTCCTGACGGCATTTGGGGCATTATAATGCACAATAACTGCTCAATATTATACCCTATTTAAGGTGTTTTGTCCAATAATTCAGCACACACGTTCGGATCAACAAGAGGCGCTAAAGCGCCCGCCGGAGATTTCCGCGCCGGGTGCTAGATCCCTGCGAATCTCAGGGCCGAGCGTGTTATGCCACATTCTATCCATTGCATGTCGGGTGGGGTGTGAACTAGCGCAGACCGCGCACCGCCACGGGACCAAAGCCAAGGTAATCACAGGCAGTGAGTTGGTAGAAAACGCCGTCAACCTCACCCTGCACAGCCGTGGCCCAGTCGTGGGGGCGATGCAGATGGCCGTAGATACAGGCAGCCACGCCGGCTGCCGCGATCCGGCGCGCAAACTCGGTGGGCTGGCGGTTGAGAAACGGGGGGTAGTGAATCATCACGATGATCGGTTTCGTGCCGGCCGCCAGTTTCACGGCATGGGCCAATGCCCGATCGAGCATGGTCAGTTCGCGCTGATAGATGGTATCATCGCGCGACTGCTGATAGCCCGGCGTCTCGGGGGTGATCCAGCCGCGCGTGCCGCAGACCACCGCTTCGGCCAGTTCGACCGCGTCGGCACTGAGCAACGTCAGGCTGGGCGGTAAATGGCGCCGAACCGGGCCGGGACTGCGCGAGCACCAGTAGTCGTGGTTGCCGCGAATCAACACCTTTCGCCCCGGCAACACATCGATCCAGTGCAGATCGATCAGTGCGTCGGGCAACTTCATGGCCCACGAAATATCTCCGGCGATCAGGACATCATCGTCGGGCTGCACTCGTGTGCGCCATGCAGTAGCGATCCGCTCCGGGTGACTCTTCCAGTGCGGGCCGAAGATATCCATCGGCTTGGGATGGGCCAGTGAAAGATGTAAATCGGAAATGGTCCAAATCATGCCGTGCATCATACCACTAGAACGTCGGTAGAGTATTTGTGTTGTGATGCGGCGCAGCTTCGCTGCGCCGCATCA
>JAAUQO010000065.1 GCA_012032775.1 Oscillochloris sp.
GTTGCGCGCGATCGGCTTCGGCGAGCATCTGCCGCGGGCGTTGTATGGCCCGGTTCCGGCAACGGCGCTGCGTTCGATCGCCGACTTTCACCTGGGCGGAGATTTGCCGGCCCTGGCGCCGTATCAGCGGGCGCTGGCCAATCTTTACCGCAACGATGAGCAATTGACCGCAGCCGCTCAAGGCACTCTCGACGCACTCGCAACCCTGGCGGCATTGCCGCCGGCCGGCTACAAACCCGCCGGCGGGGCTGTTTATCCCGAGAGCGATCTGGGGATGGCGTTGCGCCAGAGCGCGATGTTGATCAAGGCCGATGTGGGTCTGGAGGTTGCCTGCATCGATGTTGACGGCTGGGACACCCATATTGCTCAGGGCGGCAGCGAGGGTGCGATGGCCGGCTTGCTGGCCGATCTAGGCGCCGCACTCGCCGCATTCCACAGCGACATGCAAACCCACCTGGAGCGCATAACCCTGGTTGTGATGTCGGAGTTCGGCCGGCGCGTGCAGGAGAACGGCGGATTCGGCACCGATCACGGCCATGGCAGCGCCATGCTGTTGATCGGCGGCGGGATCAATGGTGGGCAGGTCGTTGGAACCTGGCCGGGTTTAGCGCCGGAACAACTGGTTGGCCCCGGCGATCTGGCGATCAGCACCGATTACCGCGATGTACTATGGGAGATCGTTCAGCGCCGGCTCCATAATCCCGGCCCGCAAGACGTGTTTCCGGGCTATGTGCCGCAGTTACGCAGCATCGCCCGCGAATAGGCTATGATTTCGCTCGGGGTGAGAGGGCGGCGGCGGCGTTGGCCCGGCACCTTTGCCGTGTTACGGCGCGTGCACCACCGGCGACTCAACCGTTACGGTGCCGAGTTGCACCCCGACGCTGCGCCGGTCGGTCTGGCGCGGATCTTCGGCCGCCGGTACCCACGAATCATTGCTGAGGCGCAGCAGCAGGCTGCCGCTCGGGGCCGGCGGCAGTTGGCTCGGGTCGAGCTGTACGCTGATCGCGGAGGGCTCGGCGTTCACCGCAAAACAGCCGAGTTCGACCGGCGACGTTTCCAGGGTCGGGTAGACGCTGGTTTCCGGCTGGGCGCTCACACACACTTCCGCCGCACCAAGGTGGGCCGGTCGTTCACCGGATGCCAGTTCGATCCACAGCGGGGTTGCGGCCGCGTTCGCATCCCATGGCAAGCGCAGAATCGCCTCGCCGTTGCTCCAACTATACCAACTGCCGTCGGCCCGTTGTTCCGGGCGATGCAGCCCGCGCACCTGAGTTGCGAAGCTATCGGGGATGAGAGGCGGCGCCGGGGCTGCCAGGATCTCCGGCGCCGCCGGCACCAACCGGTAGAGGGTAAATGGCAGGCTCAAACGCGAGACATTCCGCGGCTTCTGGTCGGTCAGTTGCTCGAACTCCGGCACATCAAGCCCGAAGCTGCTTACCGGCTCCAGCCGGAAGCCGGGCAACACGAAATCGGCGCCGCTGGCACTCAGCGCCAGGTAGACCTCGCGTCCGGCGGCGTGCCAATAGGCCGCCTGTGTTGCCAGCGGATCGGCGTATGTGCCGGGCGTCGTGCTCTTGACGGTAAAGGCGTCGATACCATAGCCGAAGCGCAACGGCGTTGCGAGCAGATCCGGCACATCGCGCGACTCGGCGTAGATCGGGGCGCCGCCGCGCATCAGTACAATATCCTCGCCGGGCCTAAAGTGCGCGGCAATCGCCTCGACCTGCGCCACCGCACCGGCATACTCGGTGTGAACGAAGATCGGACGGTTGGTGACAATCAGGAATGCAGCAAGCAGCATGCAGCATGCAGCGGCGACGAAAGCCAACACAAAGCCGCTGCTGCGTTGCGCCGGTTTCTGCATGCTCGATTGTGCATTCTGCATGCCGAATGCGAGCGCATACCCGATCCCCAGACAAAACGCCGGATAGGCGATCGGCACAAAGCGGCGCAAAATGTAGATATAGTGCTGATCCGAGGTGCCGTAAGTCTGGCGCACAAAGAAGAAAGTGCCGAAGAAGGCCACCGCCAGAAATAGCCATGAGGCCCGGTTGAGGCCGCGCCGCCACCAGAGTGCGTAGCCGATGCAGCCCAGGATCATGCCGAGTGGCGAGAGATACCAGCCGACCCGCACCAGGTTGGCGAGCGGGATTTTGTATTTCTCATTCTCTGGCGCCGGTTCGGAGGGAATCGTAGCCGGATCGACCGTCAGCCGTTCCAGCCAGTTCATGTCGGCGTACTCGTTATACCAGAGCTCAACCGGCAGGCTGATCGGCGCGCCGACATAGCCCTGCACCCGCAGCCAGTTCATCGTCTGATTGCTGAATGGCCCCTGCCATGGCCCGCGTTCTTCACGCAAGCGCCGGCGCACATCCGCCGTTGCCGCCAAGTCAGGTTCGGCGAACCAGTACGGCGCGCCGGGCTGCATCACCACGCCCGCCGCAAGCCGGGCCTGGTCGAGTGTCATGCGGCCTTCGCGAACGTCGCGTGCCACCACGGCCGGATCGCGGTTGAGCGGATCGCTCCAACCGCCGCGTGTATTAAACAGCATGTCGGCGTCGATGATCGCCGGGCGCACAAAATAGGCATAGCCGCTCAGCAACAGCAGGCCCACAAACACCGCCCGCAGGATCGGCGTGCGGTTTGCGATCAGCAATGCTTCGCCGCGCCGCAGCAGATCGTGGCGCAAATACAGAACCAGCATTGCGCCGAGCGCCACAGCCACGGCCGTCAACTCAATCCAGAGCCGACGTGGACTGGCCAACCCGCTACCGGAGGCGTTTAAAAACACCTCGCGCATGTCGGGCGTAAGGAACGGCAGACTGAACAGGCCGGTGATGGCGTATTGGCGCAGCCGATCAAAGCCGGTATCGAAGAAATAGGCCCGCGCGATGAACGTAATATGCAGCCCGGCATGCAACAGCATCAGGCCCAACCCGAGCGCCAGAAAGGTTTGTGGGCGCGCCCAGCGCCGGCTGACGGCGCAGTAGATCAAGTAAGCGATCGCCGGCCCCAGCAGAAAGGCATCGATGCGGGCCAGGGCCACCTGCCCGATCGCGATCCCGGCGAAGAATGCGAAGAATGCCGCGTTACTGGTTGCAGGCTGATGGGTGCGGGTTGCAGGCTGCGGGCCAAGGGCCGGATTCCCGATCCCCAATCCCCGATCCCCGATCCCCGGCGTTGGGTACTGCATCTTGGCGAAGAAATACAACCCGGCCCAGATCAAGAATTGCGCCGTGGTTTCGGCGGTCGAGTAGCGGCTGAACCAGATCTGCACGCCATTGAGCGCCAGGAACAGAAATGCCAGCCCGCCGACCCATGGCCCGGCCAGGCGCCGCCCCAGCATGCCGACGCTCCAGGCGCCGAGAAAACCGAGCAACCCCGGCGCAAACAGGCCGACATACGGCCCGCCGATCGCAGTTAATAGACCGATCCATGCCGGGAACAGATGCAAGCCCTGCGGGATGATCCGGCCCTGCTCGATCTCGCCGCTATTGACGAAAAAGCCGGCCGCCCGTAAACGCGTGGCAATGTAACGGTCGCGGGGTTGGCCGATTGTGTAGTTCGTGATCGCCTGTTCGGCGGGCGCCGCAATTGCCGGATCGGCGCTTTGCGCCGCCGCGCCAAGATCGGCCAGAACCGGGTCGGATTGCACCAGCGCGCCGGTATTGGCGATCGCGAAGCCGCTATTCGCATACACTCCTGCGTCGCGCACCCCCAGGATCACCTCAAACGGCCGCGCATTCAGCCCGAGCGTCAGCAATCCGATCGCCGCAAATGCGACAATTGCCCATGTGTTGATGGATGACGGTGAACCGGGCGAACGCCGGGATTGCGGATCGCGCGTACGCCGGCCGTACCACCAGCATCCTGCGCTGATCACTAGCGTAACGCCGAGTTGCAGCCAGAGCGAGAAGATCGCGCAGGATGCCAGCAGCAACGCCAGCCAACCGGCCAGCAGTGCGCCGATAACCGTCCGCTCGAAATGACGTTCAAGCAGGTCGGGTGTGGTTATGTGGCAGGCGCGCTGCACCGCCATACCCGGCAGGTACAACAGCAGCGGCAGCAGCAGGGCCGTAAGAATCACGCTCAACATACGGCGCGATTATAGCAGATGCATCGGCGCTCGCCGTCGTTTTCGGCTTACTGCTTCCTGATAACCGGGTGACGTTGCTCAAATCCCCGCTGTAAGCGATTGATGCAGTTGTTCTAAGGCGGCAATCGCCTCTTCATAGGCGCTGCGTACCGCCACGATCGCCGCTGCGAGCCGGCCCTTCTGATCTTGCGCCGCCAGCATTTCGAGCGTATCGCAGCAGCGGCGGAGCGTCGGCAGCCCGAGATTGGCGGCGGCGCCCTTGAGGGAGTGGGCGTGCCGGACAATCTCGGCCGTGTTGGCGGCGGCCAGGCTTTGTTCCAGGTCGGACACAATTCGCCCGGCGTGGTTGATGAAAAGGCTGATCAACTCGGTGCTCATCTCGACATCTTTGTGAGGTGGGGTGCCCAACACGTCGGTCAAAACTTGCAGATCAAGCACCGCTGTCTCTGTGATCGGTGGTTTCGGCGGCGCCTGAGGCTGGGGATCGCTTGCCGTCAACCAGCGCCGTAAGGTAGCGATCAATCGTTCGCGGGTGAGCGGCTTGGTAAGATAATCATCCATGCCGGCGGCCAGGCAGCGCTCGCGCTCACCGGCAAGGGCGCTGGCCGTCAGCGCAATAATAATCGTATGGCGCTTCTGTTGCTCCTGGTCGCGGATTTTGGCCGTGGCGACGAAACCGTCCATCTCGGGCATATGGCAATCCATCAACACCAGATCATAATCGATCCGCTCGGTCGCGCTCAACGCCTCGCGACCATTGGCCGCGACATCGGCCCGATAACCCAGTTTCTCCAGCATGCGCGTAGTAACTCGTTGGTTCACTGCATTATCTTCCACCACCAGAATGCGCCCGCTGCGGAGTGGTGGTGTGGCGAGGAAGGTATGCATCAGCGGTTGACTCACATCCAGTTCGTTGCCGCCGAGTGCCTGGATCAGGCTGTTGAACAATTGGCTGCTGCGAATCGGTCGTGTCAGAATATTCGCAGTTCTGGCGCTCGGACTATGGCGGCGATTGCGACGGCGGGAATGTGGCGCAACCTGAATGATCGGCAGATCGGCAAGTGCCGGATCATTCGCAATGCTTGTCGTCAACGTGGGGTTGCGCTGATCGCTGTTGTTCAGATTGATGATGATCACGTCGAAGGCATGGGCCGAAGCTGCATGTGCGCGTAACAGTTCGATCGCCTGCCGGTGATCGTCGGTTGTCGTCGCAGTCATGGCCCAACTTGCCACCAGATTGGTCAGCATCGTGCGGTGAACCGGCGTATCATCGACAATCAGCACCTTCACACCCGCCAGATTGCCGCGATAGACCGGGGCGGGGATCGCGGTTGGTTTGAGTTGCAACGTAAAGGTGAAGGTCGAGCCGACGCCCGGCGTACTCGCGACGCTGATCCTGCCGCCCATCAGCGTGACAAGTTGCTGGCAGATCGCCAGCCCAAGGCCGGTGCCGCCATACAGGCGGGTAGTCGAACTATCGGCCTGCGAGAAGGGCTGAAAAAGCCGTTCCTGTACTTCGGGGCTAATGCCGATGCCGGTATCGCTGACCGCACAACGCAATTGCACGATGTGTGCATCGACATAGTCCAATCCAATCTTCACCATCACTTCGCCCTGCTGGGTGAACTTGATCGCGTTGCCGATCAGATTGATCAAAATCTGACGTAGCCGGCCGGGATCACCGCGTAGGCGGAGCGGGATATCGTGGCCAACCAGATAGGCTAGCTGGATCGCCCTGGCCTCGGCGCTCTCGGCCAACAGATCGAGCACATCTTCGAGTTCCAGCCGCAGATCGAAGTCGAGTTCTTCGAGTTCCAGCCGGCCGGCTTCGATCTTCGAGTAATCAAGAATATCGTTGATCAGGTTTAAGAGCGCCTCGCCGCTACGCCGCACCGTTTCGGCATATTCATACTGTTCCTCGTTGAGTTCGGTATCGAGCAACAGTCCGGTCATCCCGATCACGGCGTTCATCGGCGTGCGGATCTCGTGGCTCATGGCGGCGAGAAACGCACCACGCGAGCGGGCGGCCGCTTCGGCGGCTTCCTTGGCGGCATGGAGCCGGCCCTCAGCTTCTTTGCGCTCGGTGATATCGCTAAACGAGGCGACGACGGCGTATGGTTGCGCCATACCGGGAAGCCAGAGCGGCTGAGCGTTCACCGAGAGCCAGCGCAGCATGCCGTCGGCCCGGTAGAGGCCCATAACTACGTTTGCCTGGGGAACGCCGGTGCGCAGAACGTGCTCAGCCGGATGTTCGTGGCCAGGGAACGGCGTGCCGTCTTCGCGAATCGTCTGCCAGTCCAGATCGAGGTTGCTGCGCCCTCTGATCTGTGCTTCCGGCATTCCAAGGGTGCGTTCGGCACTCGGGTTACAGGTTTCAATTGTGCCGTCGGCATTCTTAAGAATAATGCCCTCGCTCAAGGCGCCAACCACGGTGCGGTAGCGTTGCTCACTGGTTCGTAGCGCATCTTCCGTGTGGCGCTGGGCGGTAATATCGTGAACCGCGCCGATAATTTGCACAACCCGGCCTTCGGCATCACACACGGCGCGGGCATAATCACGAATCCAGCGGGTTGCGCCCGATTTGGTGCGAATGCGAAATTCGCTCACATCATCACCGCCGGCGAAGATGCGTTCGGCGCGGGCCTGCGAGATCGATATATCGGCCGGATCGATCAATGCACTCCAGCCGCCGGCCTGCTCAATCTCCTGGTTCGTGTAGCCGGTAATCGTGGTGAATGCCGGGGTCGTCCACTCATTGTGGATCGTGTGATCACGATCGACCCGCAGCACATAGACATAATCCGAGGTCAGATCGCTGACGATCCGGTAACGCTCTTCACTGATACGTAGGGCCGTCTCGGCCTGACGCTGGTCGGTGATATTGGTGCCGACGATGACCATATACTCCAGCCGGTTGCCATGATCGCGAATGGGATTCGCGGTGATGCGCATCCAGATGGTTGCACCGTCGTGGCGTCGGATCGGCGCTTCCTCATTCCATGGCTCGCCACGCTGCAATGCCTGATGCAAGCGGTTTAGAACGGCCGGATCATCGCCGGCCTCAGTGATTCCCGGCAACAGCGGTCGGCCCTGGATGGCGTGCAGATTCAAGCCGCTGATCTGGGTGTAGCTCCCATTCACCCAGACCACGGCCCCGCCGGCATCGGTGATCAGCACCAGGTTGTCGGTATGTTTCGCGACCAGCGCCAGCAGATTGGTCTGCCGGCGCTCATGCATCACTCGGTGCAGCAGGGGGTAGATGAAGAAGATTCCCTGGGCGACAAAGGTAAGCCCAAGCAGCATGAGCAGTCCCAGGAGTTGATTTTGAAAATGCTGCGCAGTAACAACATTCTCGGTGCGATACGCTGCGGTCCGGGCCTCGAGATCGCGAAAGAGCCGGCGCTGGGTCGCGGCACCCAGGGCGATAATATCAGGCTGATCGGGCGTAAGTGCCGTCTGCGGCAATCCGGCGACTGTTTGCGCATGGGCGATAAACCGCCTCAACCGCTGATCGGGTTCGGCTGCCGGGGGATCTGCTGCAACGCCGAGTTGGGCATGAATCTGTTCGAGTTCGCTGATCGCCGTGCGCAGATCTTGCTGCAGCGCGCTGTAGGCCGGTTGGGGCTGTGGATGGCGCAATTCGCCGACCAGCAAGGAGATGTGTTGGACGCGGGTGTGTTGCTCAATACTCAGGCCAATCACCTGTTCGTAGTGAGCACGCGCTACAGCCCGATCGCGAAGTGTCAGGTAAGCGCCGCCGAGGAGTGCCAGCATGATCAGGACAAAAACCAGGTAATGTCGAATGATCGGCGTGATCGCAGGCATCGTGATCTCAACTTCGCTGTCGGCGTACATCATTTCCGGAGGCCCGACGGCAGGCGACACGCAATACAGGAAGGTGGTAACCGGCGTTTCCGGCAGCATACCACCTTCCTGCAACGAAGAAACTACGAGTTGACCGACTTAAAAAGCCGAGGCCATGGGTTCGCGGCGATCCAGTTCGATATCTTCCCACGAGGTCGGATCGTTGTATGGTTCCAGGTGGGTAAACACGGTGGTGTTGGGCAAACAGCGCCTGATCGCCTGCTCGACATCCTCGGCCATGTCGTGGCCCTCGCGTACCGTCCAGTGATCGGGTACGAGCAGATGAAAGGAGACAAAGCGCCGCGCGGCGGCCTGCCGGGTGCGCAAGGCATGATAGCTGACGCCCTGCTCGGCATAGCGATCGAGCACGGTGCATACCTGCATGCGCTCTGCCTGGGGCAAGGCCGTATCCATCAAGCCCAGGGTCGAGCGCCGCACGAGTTTCAGGCCCGACCAGACAATATGCGCGGCAACCAGCAGCGCGATCAGTGGATCGAGGATGACCCAGCCGGTGAGCCAGACCAGGCCGATGCCGGTCAGCACACCTGCCGAGGTCCAGACATCGGTGAGCAGATGCTGGGCATCGGCTTCAAGAGCGATCGAGTTATGGCGCTTTCCGGCCCGCAAGAGTACCACGGCTACAACCAGATTGACCAGTGCGGCGGCCAACGAGATCGCCAGGCCGATGCCCGGTTGCGTAATTGGTTGCGGATCCAGCAGGCGCCCAAATGCAACCCAGCCGATTCCGGCCGCCGCCGCCAGGATCAACAGCCCCTCGCTGGCGCCGGCAAAGTATTCGGCCTTGCTGTGCCCATACTCATGATCGTCGTCGGCCGGGCGGGCCGCGATCGTCAACATGGCCAGGGCCATCACTGCTGCTGCAAGATTGACCAGTGACTCTATGGCGTCGGAAAGCAGACCGACCGAGCCGGTCAGGAGGTATGCACCCATTTTGAGTGCGATCGTTAGCACTGCTGCGGCAATTGACAGCCAGGCAAAGCGTATGGTTGTGCGATATTCCATGCCGAACCTGTAATAATTTTGCGAACGAGCGGCCTGCATACCAGGCAATAACTACTATAACAGGGGGCATTTCGTTTTGGCAATATTTTAGATCGTGTTGACTCAGTGATGAAACAAGATGAGGCTTGCCGAAATCAGGATAACGTGTTCTTGTCTATTGGGTTTTGCCGGCAAGCATGCAACATGCAGCACCCAAGATTATTTTTAGGAATTGCCGAAGTAATCTCGGATCGTCCTTACCACAGGATTGAGCCGTATCTGAGCGGCAATCGTCGGCGCCAACGCGATCCGGCGCTCATCGACATTCAGCAGAACGGCGCCGTCGGCGCCGACCGCCAGTACCTCGACCGTCACGTTAGGTGTGATGCCCTGCCCCGACAAGAATGCGGCGGTCGCCGGCTCAAGCTCAAGCATTGCGATCTGTCCCCAGGCGCCGGCGGTACATGTGTTCAGGATCCGGCCGCGGCGGGCGCCATCGCGAGCATATGCATTCGGCCCATGCTCCAGGAAATCCGTGAGTGCGTTTACCAACCGCTCCGAGGTGATATGCTCCAACTGGCATGCCAACTCGTCGGCTTCGGCAAATTCGATGCCGAGACTCTCAACCAGAAACATCACCCAGAGCCGGCGCCGCGAAAGGATCTGCTGGGCCTGCGCTTCGCCCGCTTCGGTCAGGGTGACACCTTTGTAGGGTTGGTAGCTCAGCAGACCGCGCTCGTGCAGCTTGCGGCACATCTCATTCGCCGAGACCTGTGTAACGCCGAGTTCTCTGGCCAGGAGCGTCACGGCAACCGGTTGCTCCGGCGCCTGGCGCAAGATCGCCGTCTTAACCAAATACATCTCAACGCTTTCACTCATCGATCGCTCCCAGTCGATTGTTCAGGCTAACCATAACATGCTGTGAATACCGATCTGTTTGCCAGCATAGAGGAACGGCCGGGCTTTGTCAAGCGAGAGCCGGGTTTTTTCGCCCTGGAACGGGGTAAATCGAGAATTATTGCCTGGTAGCGATCTTTTTACGCAAAGTTGTGGCGCTGCAGATTGCACAGGCTCGCCTTGAGATGCTATACCAAATGATAAGGTATACCTATTTTTCGGAGCGCACATCCATGGCTATTGATCCTGTTCGCATCACCCTCGATCAGCTTGCACGCGGCCAGCAGGCTGTGGTGGTGCGGATCGGCGGCGAACGCACCCTGCGCCGGCGCCTGCTCGACATGGGCCTTGTGAGCGGTGAGACAGTGACGCTCACGGCGTTGGCGCCGCTCGGCGATCCGCTTGAACTCACGGTTAAAGGCTACCGGCTCTCGTTGCGCAAAGCCGAGGCGCGCCTGATTATTGTGGAGCCGGCCTGATGAATACGCCGAGTTTGCCGTTGCCGCTGGCCGCTGAAGGCGCGTTGCTGCGCCTGGTAAGTGTGAGCGGGAGCCAGCGTACCGCTCACCGGCTGGCTGAACTTGGTCTTGTCCCCGGTGTCGAGTTGAGTATTCTGCAAAACAATGGCGGCACGCTGCTGATTGCCGTTGGTGATACCCGCCTGGTATTGGGCCAGGGCATGGCCCACGCCGTACTTGTTACCCCCTTGGAGAGGAGCACCCCCTGATGAGCGAGTTGACGATCGCACTCGCCGGGAATCCGAATGTCGGGAAGAGCACGCTCTTCAATGCGTTGACCGGTCTGCATCAGCATGTGGGGAATTGGCCGGGCAAAACCGTCGAGCGCAAGGCGGGAGTCGTGACATTGAACGGGCGGCGCATCACGGTGGTGGATCTGCCGGGCACTTATAGCCTTGCCGCACGTTCGTTGGAAGAGCAGATCGCCCGTGATTTCATTGTGCGCGACGGGCCTGATGCGGTTGTGAATGTGCTTGATGCGGCCAATCTGGAGCGCAACCTGTATCTGACGGCGCAGTTGCTTGAAACCGGCGCCCGTCTGATTCTGGTGCTGAATATGGCCGATGTTGCTGCGGCGCGCGGCATGAAGCTCAACCCGCAGGCACTCGGCGCCAAATTGGGCGTACCGGTGGTGGTGACTGCCGCAAGTAAGGGCGACGGCTGCGCCGCACTCAGGGCGGCCCTGGCCGATCTCGGCCCGCTGCCCCGTAACCGCGTGACACGTTCGGCAATCCAGGAGGTGTTGTGATGACCAGTGTCGCGCCGGTATTCTCTGCCCCGCTGCTGCGCTATGCGCCGCCGATCGAGGATGAGTTGGCCCGCCTCGGCGCAGCCCTGGCCGCGATCCCGGCCCTGGCCGATGCCTATCCTGCCCGCTGGTTGGCGATCCAACTGCTGGAGGGCGATGAGTTGTTGCTGGCCGAAGCCGAAGCCTGTGGCGGCCCAACGGTGGCTGCGGCGCTGAACGGTAGCCTTGAGCGCTTGCAGGCCCAGTATGGCGACGAACTTGATGTGGCGCTGGTCGATCAACGCTACAAATTTGTGCATCAGGTGGCCGGGATCGCCCTGACCCGTCCGGCCATGCCGCCACAAACGATCTCCGACCGGATCGACCGGATCGTCACCGATCGCTGGTTGGGGATCCCGATCTTTCTTGGGTTGATGTGGGTCGTGTTCAAGCTGACCACCGACATCGCCGGGCCGTTTGTGGATTGGATCGACATTGTGTTGAGCGGGCCGATCAGCCGCTGGCTCGCCGCGATATTGTCCGCACTCGGGCTGGGCGGCGGCTGGATTGAGTCGCTGCTGGTTGACGGCGTGATCGCCGGCGTCGGCGGGGTATTGGTGTTTGTGCCGGTGCTGCTGGCGCTCTATTTTGCCTTGGCGCTGCTGGAAGATTCGGGCTATATGGCCCGCGCCGCCTTTGTGATGGATCGGCTGATGCATGCGCTTGGCCTGCACGGCAAAAGCTTCTTGCCGATGATCGTCGGCTTTGGCTGCTCGGTGCCGGCGATCTACGCCACCCGCACCCTTGATAGTCGGCGCGACCGCATTCTGACCGGGTTGCTGGTGCCGTTTATGAGTTGCAGCGCCCGCTTGCCGGTGTATGTGCTGATCACCGCCGTGTTCTTTCCGGCCTACGCCGGCCAGGTGATCTTTGCGCTCTACCTGACCGGGATCGTGGTGGCGGTTGGGATCGGGGTGTTGTTGCGGCGCACGCTGTTCCGCAATCAGCCGCCGGCGCCGTTTGTGCTGGAGCTGCCGCCGTATCGATTACCGACGCTGCGGGGCGTCTGGCGGCAGATGTGGGAACGCACGTCGTCATTCTTGCGCAAAGCCTGGACGATCATCCTCGCCACCAGTGTGGTGGTCTGGTTGCTTTTGGCGCTGCCGGTAGGCGGTAGCGGGCGCTTCGCCGACACACCCCTGGAGCAGAGCGCCTTTGCCGCATTGTCGGGCGCGGTGACGCCGGTGTTTGCGCCGCTTGGTTTCGGCAGTTGGGAGACGAGCGGCGCCCTGGTGACGGGATTCGTCGCGAAGGAAGTGGTGGTCGGCACGCTGGTGCAAACCTATGCCGTTTCAGAAGATGCAGCGCTTGAAGCCGCAACCACCAGCTTCGGCGACGATCTGCTGGCGATCGGCACAGGCTTTCTGACGGCCACCGGCGATGCTTTGCGGGCGCTGCCGTCGGTGATCGGAATTGATCTGCGTGCCGCCGAAGAAGACGCGGCGCCAAGTGGCCTGATGACGGCGATTCAGGCCGGGTTTGAGGCGAGCAGCGGCGGGCATGGCCCATTGGCGGCCCTGGCATTCCTGGTGTTTGTGTTGCTCTACACGCCCTGTATGGTCGCGACGGCCGCCGCGCGCCACGAGTTCGGCAATCGTTGGATGTGGGTCAGTGTGATCGGCCAGTTTGCGGTGGCCTGGTTCGCCGCGCTGCTGGTATTCCAGATCGGGTTGCTCGTCTTTTGACTATTGCTCGGATGGCCGGCGATTTCGTCGCCGACCAACCAGGAAATGCAGAACCCATATGTTACATCAGGTATTACAGGCCTTCGAGCGTGCGAGTGGGCCGTTGTCGCTCGATGAATTAAGCCGCGGGTTGGGGATCGATCGCGGCGCACTCGACGGAATGATCGATTTCTGGGTGCGCAAGGGCCGGCTAAAGGTGAGCGGCGCCGGCACATGTAGCCCGACCGGTTGCGGCGGTTGCGCCGCCCACGCCGGCGGCTGCGTGTTCGATGCCTCCGGCCCGCGCACGATCACCCTCGCTACGTCAGGGGGCGAAAAACGGCTGTGAGCGCTCGATCGCGGTGCGAATCACTTCGTCGAGTTCGGCCTGGCCGTAATAGGCGCGCGCCAATTCATCGGCGCTAAGCTCCTCAATATCGACCCAGGTTTTCATAATCGGAACGCCGCGGATGTGCGTGATCACATCAAGAAAGGCCCGGCTGTTGGCCGGTTTCTGGCCGGGATCAAGGAATGTGGGCGATTCGGCGACGGCCCGTAGCGACGGAACAGTGCGCCCTGACGCAGCGATAATATGCTGGCCGTCGGGCGAGTTGGCGAACTCGATAAAGCGCCAGATCGCGTCTTTATTCGCGGCGCTCGCCGGCATACAGTAGGCGTCGGCGTGCAGGATGCCGGCCCGCTGCTTGCCTTGCGGCAGCGGCGCAACATCCCAATCGAAGGCCTCGATTGTGCGGTAGGTCGGCACGCCGCGCCGGCTATTGAGGAACATGCCCAGGCGACCATTCAAGAAGCGGCTCTCACTATCCTCCGCCGACTCAGCCACGGCGTCGGGCACAACCCGATGGCGCACTTGCAGATCGACGAACCACTGGAGCGCGGCCCGCGTTTCCGGCGCATCAAGGGTTAGCCGGGTCGGCATGAGTGGGTCATCGACCAGTTCGCCGCCGTTTTGCCAGATAAAGGGCGCAACCCGAAAGATCGAGACTTCGCTGCCGAGCCCATACTGATCGATCTCGCCGTCGCCGTCAGTGTCCCTGGTGAGCGCCTGGGCCGTGCGCAGAAAATCTTCCCATGTCCAGTTGGGGTCGGGATCGGCCAGCCCGGCGGCGCGGAACAGATCGCGGTTGTAGTAGACCACCAGGCTGGACAGATTCTGCGGGATACACATCAACCGGCCTTGCCAGTAGAACGGCGCGATCGTCTCGGGATAAAAATCCGCCTCGCTGATCAGTTCGCTCCGCTCCAGGTACGGGCCGAGCGGTTCCAATGCACCTTTGGCGGCAAAGGCCGCATAGCGGCGGTAGTTGAGCAGCACCACATCGGCGGGCGTGCCGGCGGCGAAATCAACCCCCAATCGCTTACGATAATCGCTCTGGCCGGGAATGTGGGTGAGCGTCACATCGATTGACGGGTGGCGTTCCTCGAATGCGGCGACAAGTTCTTCGTATGCCGCTTTCTCGGCCGCATCGCCGAATATCATAAACGCGACCGGCCCCGACGGTGCGCCGGGAATTGCCGGCGGTGCGGCAGCCTGGCCGCAGGCGGCGAGGATGCAGGCGACCAGAGCGAGCAAGAGGAACATTCGCGCGCTGACTGCCGTTTGTCGTTTGCTGTTTGCCTGTTGCATTGATCTAGTACGCTCAAGCGTACGTACGTCTACGACGTACATCGCACTGTGACGGCCTCAAGGCCGTTACAAACCCGCGACGGACGGAGGCCGACCGGTGCTAGTTCCCATGGACACCGGCGATGCGTTCTTCGACCCAGAAGGCGCGTTGGGCCAGAATAAAGAGTGCGATGATCGGCAGCACCATAATCACAACGCCGGCCATCAGCAACGGCCAGTTGGTCGCATCGAGTTGTTGGAGGATGCGCAGCCCGACCGCCAGGGTATAGCGCGATTCCGACTTCAGGTAGAGCAACGGGTTGATAAAGTCGCTCCAGTATTGCACAAAGGTTAACACACTCACGGCCACAGTAGCGGGGCGGGCCAGCGGCAGGGCGATCCGCGCCCAGATCGCCAGCGGGCCGAGCCCTTCAAGCCGTGCGGCTTCGATCAGGGCCGGCGACATGCGCCGGAAACTCCAGTAATAGATCAGGACGAAAAATGGGCTTGAACCCATCCATGCCGGCGCCAGCAGGGCTGCGAAGCTGTCGGTGAGTCTTAGTTCGCTTAGCACCAGAAAGCGCGTCAGCCAGAGCGCCGGCAGCGGCACCATACGCAGCGCGACCGCCAGGGCCAGCAGGCTGTAGCGCAACGGCGCCGGCAGTTGGGCCATTGCGAAGGCGGCCCACGAGGCGATAATCACCGTGAGCGGGACAGCAATAAGTGTGACGATCAGCGAGTTAGTCAGGTAGCTTCCCAGCGGCACCAGTTCAAACACCAGACTATAGTTCGACCAGGCGGCAGGGTTGGGCAGCCACTCAATTGTACGCGGCGGCGGCGTACCCGGTTGACGCAACGACGCCGCCAGCACCCACAGGCCGGGGATCACAAAGGTGATCGCCACACTCAGGGCGATCATATGAACCCGATCACGCCGGGGGATCGGCGATTAAACCGACTCATCATAGCCCCACCCGCCGAACAATCGATTGGTCAGCAAAATCATCAGGCCGACCCCAACAAAGACGAAGAGCGTCATTGCAGCGCCCTCACCGAAGCGAAAGCGATCAAAGGCAGTCTGGTAGATCAACAGCGGCAGAAACAACGTCGCATAGTACGGCCCGCCGCCGGTCATCAGCAGCGCCGGGGTGAAACTACTCTGCACACTGACAATCAGATCGCGGATAATGATCAACATCAGCCAGGGTGCGAGCAGCGGCAGGATGATCTGCTGCAACACCACCCAGCGCCCGGCGCCGTCGAGTGCGGCCATCTCATAATAGCTGTCGGGGATCTCCTGGAGTCCGGCGATCAGCACGACAAAACCCTCGCCGAGTTGAAAGAGCGCCGTGAGTGCGATCGCCGGCAGGGCGGTGCGTGGATCGACGAGCCATGCCGGCGTCGGTAATGCGGCAGAGTCCAGTAGCAGATTGAGCGGGCCGTACGAAGGGTTCAAAATCCAGAGCCAGATTAGCGCATAGGCTACACTCGGCACCACCGTGGGCAGATACACCGCAGCCCGATAGAACCCGATCCCGCGCCGCGGCCGCGCGAGCAACAGCGCCAACCCGAGCGTAATCAGCGTACGCAGGGGCACCGTCAGCACCACGAAAAGCAACGAGTTGATGACCGCAGTGCGGAAAAGCGTATCCTGCGCCAGGAAGCGAAAATTCGCCAACTCATTCCAGGTCGGCGCAGTCAATCCATCGTAGCTCGTGAAGGCCAGACCGAGCGATAACCCGGCCGGTATAACGACCAGCAGTGCGACACCAAGCAGAAATGGGGCCAACATCAGATACAGTGAATACCGGTAGCGACGATGACTCATAGCGATTGTGTGGATCTAATCCGTCGAATGCCGACGGCGCGCCCGCATGCGGGGCGGGCAAAACAAAGTTTGCAACGCTATTGTTGGACAAGTCCATTATACCAAACTCCGGTACTCATAAGAGGTCGCCCATGGGCAACCTTGCATCACCGTCCCGCCAGGGTCGCGTCCCAATAGATCGGCGTGCCGTTGCGGATCGTGCCGTGAACCCGCATCGGGCGGCGATTGTCGATCAGGGCGAAATCGGCTCGTTGGCCGACCGCGATTCGCCCGCGATCATGCAGGCCGAGCGCCGCAGCAGGCCCGGCGCTCACCAGGTTGATCGCTATATGCAACGGCAGCAGCCCGGCATCGATAATGGTGCCGACGGCATGCAGCATTGCAGCGGGCGCATAATCGGCGGCGAGCATATCGACATAGCCGGCCTGTAAGGCATCGAGCGCACTCAGGTTCCCCGAATGCGAACTGCCACGCAGGGCATTCGGCGCTCCCATCGCCACCGTCATGCTCAGGCGGCGTGCGGTTTCGGCCGCTTCCATCGTTACCGGGAACTCGCTCAGCGTCACGCCCATTGCAGCCATGAGTGCGACTTTGGCTGCGGTATCGTCGTCGTGGGATGCGATGGTAACGCCGCGGCTGCGAGCGCGATCCACCAGATCACCCGCCGAACGCCAGCGCGCAAGCTGCATCTCGTCGTTATCGAGCGGCGGCGGCGCAGCATTATCGGAGCCGAAGAACTGGGCGATCATGGCTTCGTGGCGCTGCAAATCACGATACTGACCCTGGCCGGGGGTGTGGTCCATCAGCGAAAGCAGATGCACATCGCCGGCATCCAGGGCTTCCTGAAGCGCCGGACGCACTACCGGCGTACTTACTTCATAGCGGGCATGCACGCGCAAATCAACCAGCAGTTCATCACGCAGCACATGGATCGCCGCTGTAAGTTCGCGGGCGCGGGCCGCACTGCGTTGGCGATAGCGGGCCGATTGCGGCTCCCAGAACGAAATCCCGGCGTAGGCCGTGGTTACGCCACAGGCGGCCAGGCGCTTATCGAGTTCGGCGATCGCCACCGGGATCGGCAACTGCACGCCGGGGCGCGGCTCAAGCTCCTGCTCGATCATATCGCCGTGCATATCGATCAAGCCGGGAATAAGCGTTAAGCCGGCGCCATCAACCAGCCGTCCGGCCATGCCCTGTGGTGCGGCAGTGTCGTGAATTTCGGCGATCCACTCGCCTGCGATCCGCAACGCGCCGCGTTCGATCATCCCGTCGGGCAGCACGATGTTGAGGTTATAAAGCCACATGCCTGTCATGTTCGTCATTCATTCGTATGCATGCTATAGCAAGATGCCTGCTGCGTGATGCCTGAGCGCGCTGCCGCGCGGCTCGCCAGCCCGGTATGCGCTCCGCGATCAGGCTCAGGCGTTGTGCTCGCCGCTATAGCGACGCACAGTAGCGACGCAAAATCCGGCGTCGTTAGGGCGCATACTTCTGCAAAAACAGCTCAAGATTCAACAAATCCGCGAAACGCGCCTCAAGGGTGGCGCGATCCCAATCCCACCAGGCGATCGCAAGCAAGCGCTCGCCAACTGCCGGGGCAAAACGCATCCGAATGTGGCGGGCCGGCACCCCGCCGACGATCGCATATGGTGCGACATCTTTCGTCACCACGGCGCCCGCGCCGATCACCGCGCCGCTGCCGATCGTCACGCCGGGCATGATCGTTGCGCCATGGCCGATCCAGACATCATGGCCGATCACACAGCGATGATCCTCGCGCCAGGCGAAAAAATCGCGATCGTCCTGATCGCCGAGTCCATACATCACCCGCCGGTAGGTCATATGATGTTGGGTGACGCGATCCATGGGGTGGTTGCCGGGGTTGATCCGCACATGCGAGGCGATCGAGCAGAATTTGCCCACTTCGGCATAGATCACCGATACATCACCGGCCATGTAACTATAGTCGCCGATCGTTGATTGGGCCAGCGTACAATTCGGCCCGATATCGCACCACGAGCCGATTGTGCTTGCACGCACCCGCGAACTGCCATGGATATGCGGCGTTTCGCCCAATCGCTTCGGCGCACCTGCCGGTTCGTCGGGGAAACGCGGAATTTCGTAGAGCACGTTCTCTCTCCCGTTACGCCTCACGCCTACCATTCATCGTCGCATCCCAATAGATCGGCCGACCATCCCGGATCGTCGCGCGCACCCGCGGGTAAGCGCCGCCGTCGATCAGCGCCAGGTCGGCCCGTAGCCCAACCTCAAGTTTGCCGCGATCGAACAACCCGGCCGCCGCCGCCGGGCCACTTGTCACCAGGCCGATCGCGCGCTGCAGCGACAGCAAGCCCTGGTTCGCCAGCGACCAGGCGGCCTGCAACAAGGCTACCGGCGCATAGTCCGAGGCCAGTGCATCAACCAGTCCTGCGGCGATCGCCTCGCGACCGCTCAGATTGCCGGAATGCGAACTACCGCGCAGCACATTCGGCGCGCCCATGATCACATGCATGCTGTTCATGCGGGCGGCCTGTGCCGCTTCAAGCGACACCGGAAACTCGCTGATCGTCACGCCGAGACCGCGTACCAGAGCCACTTTCTGCGGTGTGTCGTCGTCGTGCGATGCCACCACGATGCCGCGATCACGGGCGCCCCAGGTAAGTGTGCCGAGTTGATCGACACCCGGCCGGCGTTCATCGGCCAGGGCGATGCGCTGATAGGTATGGGCGGCGAAATCCTCGCGGCTCACACCGTGGTTGTCGGCGTTGCGCTCGATATAGCGCTCGATGTCGCGGAACTGGCCCTGGCCGGGTGTGTGATCGTTGAGTGAGATCAGGGCCACCTGCCCCGATTCGATCAACTCGCCGACCAGATCCAGCACCGTTGCATGGGTGATCTCGCAGCGGGCGTGCAAACGCAGATCGACCAGCAACTCCGGCTGGAGTTCGGCGATCGTGGTGGCGATCGAGCGGCCGTAGTCGATCGTGCGCAGGATTTTGCGCAGCCCGATATCGTGGAACGACACGGCGGCAAAGGCGGTGGTAACGCCGTTGGCAGCCAGGCGCTTGTCGTACTCAAGCACGCCGATCGCGATCGGGAACAGCGAACCGGGGCGTGGTTCGATCTCCCGTTCGAGCTTGTCGCCGTGAAGATCGATCAACCCCGGCACCGCCGTTAGTCCGCGCCCGTTGATGCTTCCCGCGCTGTCCGGGCCATCTCCGGCCACAATCGCAGCGATCACCCCGTCGCGGATCTCGATCGCGCCGCGCCCAATCACCTGATCGGGCAGGACGATGCGCAATTCAGTCAGCCACATAGGCTTCCTCGCGACCATTCCGATAGGCGACGGTTTTCGGCGCTGCCAATACATACTCGCGATCGACCAGCGGCAATACGTCTTCGGGATGGTGGAATACGCCGATCATGGTTACTCCGTGGCTTTTCAGTTCGCGTAGCCGATCCACCAGCGCCGCGCGGGCCTGCTGATCGAGCGAGGCAGTCGGCTCGTCGAGCAAAAGCAACCGCCGCGGCCGGATCAGCGCCCGCACCAGGTTCACCTTCTGCTGCTCGCCGCCCGAAAAGGTGCTCGGGTAGGCCGACCAGATCTCCTCTTTCAGGCCGAAGGCCCGCAGCCAGTGTGCGGCCTCGCGCTCGGCGTCGCTCGCCGCGTATCCGGCGATCCGGAGCGGTTCACTCACCAGGCTGATCGCGCTCACACGTGGTCGCGGGCGCAAGAACTGCGTCACATGACCAAGATCGCTGCGGCGGAGTTGCACAATATCGACATCTGCGGCAGTTGCGAGGTCGATTGTACCACCGCTTGCCGCATACGTCGCACTGCCGCTGCTCGGCAGATAGGTGCGATAAAGGCAACGCAGCAACGTACTTTTGCCGGCGCCATTCGGCCCGCGCAGCAACAGAAACTCGCCGCCCGCCAGATCGAAGTGGACATCCTCGAAGGCGACGATACTGCGCCCAAGCTGATGGATATCGAAGCGCTTCCCGAAGTCGCGCACCTGAAGTAAAGGCATAGGATTCCTCAAGGGGCTATCGTAAGGACGAAGCTCGCGTAGGGCGATGTTTGTTGCGGCGCGAAATGCATCACCCTTACGGCGAGTCGGCTCATAGCTTTGCATGCACCAACTGCTGCGTATACGGGTGCTGCGGATCTTCGAGCACCTGATCGGTCAGCCCTTGTTCCACCACGCGCCCGCCGCGCATCACCAGCACCCGGTCGGCCAGCATCCGAATCACGCCCAGATCGTGTGAAACAACCACACTCGCCAGCCGTAGCTCGTCTTGCAGCCGTTTAAGCGTATCGAGAACGACCGCCTGCACCGAGACATCGAGGCCGGTGGTGGGTTCGTCGAGCAGCAGCAGAGCCGGGCGCAGCGCGATCGCTTTGGCCAGTTGGACACGCTGCTGCATCCCGCCCGACAGATGCTGCGGGATGTCGTCGAGCCGACTGAGCGGAAACTCCGACGCCGCTAACGATTCGCGGGCGGCTTCACGCAGGCTGCTGAAGCGGCGCTCGCCGGCCATGATCAGCCGCTCGGCCACATTCCCGCCCGAGGTGTTGCGCATGCGCAAACCCAGGTGCGGCTGCTGGTACACAATCCCGATGTGGCGCACACGCAACTCGCGGCGATGGAAACGATCCAGATCGAAGAGATTACGGCCCGCATACCCCGGCACACCAAGGATGTAGTTCCCGGCGTCGGTGGGTTCTTCCAGGTTCAACAAGCGCAAGACCGTACTCTTGCCCGATCCCGACTCCCCGACGATGCCCAGCACCTCGCCCGAGTACAGGTCGAGATCGACTCCGGCAATCGCCGTTACCGCACCATAGCGCTTGACCAGGCCGCGTAGTTGCAGCAGCGGCCGCTCATGCACCAGTTGCGGCTCACTCCGCACGCCGTTCAGCTCTGAGGAAGCCCTCATGGTAGAAATTCCCCTCGTCATAGTAGGTCGGGCCAGGTTCCAGCGCTTCACCGCGGCTGATCCGGGCCAACTTCTCGGCATAGCCGGTATCGGACAGTTCGTAGCGCGTGCTGCCGTCGCCCTGCGGGATCTCGTTCATAAACTGCTGGCGCGCGCCGGTTTGGGCGCAGATTCGCCCGATCTGACGCTCGACCTCGAACGGCACATCGTCGAACTCCAGCGGGCGCACGTCGGTGTAGGGCGGCACGGCGTACAAACGCTTCTCGCGCCCGGCCGAAAGCAGGGTAAGGTGGGCGGCCTGGTGCAGCTTCGGCGTGTCCCAGCGTGGAATCGGGCTGGGGCTCATTAGGTAGCGGCCCTGCACCATCACCGGGTAACTGGCGCCGCCGGTATAGGTGTGGTGGCGCACCAACTGCTCGTAAAGGTTCAGCCAGATCAGCGCGTAATCGGCGTCGGCATGCATCTCGCGTGACAGCGCCATCTGCGGCTGGACCCGCCGCAGCGGTTCGGGATCCGGCACCTGCAACACCAGTGTCTGGCCCTCGCGCAGGCGCTCTTCCGGCACACGGTGGCGGCTCTGGATCACGGTCGCCTGCAGGGCATCGGTGGTGGTTTGCACGCCGGTCATGCGGGCGATGAAGCGGCGCAGATTGGCCGCATTCACCGAGTCGTCGGCGCCCTGATCGATCACCTTCACAACATCGTTCGGGCCGACAAGGCTCAGGGTGACTTGTAGGCCGCCGGTGCCCCAACCGCGGGCGATCGGCAGTTCGCGGCTGGCATACGGCACCTGATAGCCGGGGATGGCCACGGCCTTAAGGGTACGGCGGCGCAACTCGCGCATTGCGAACTCGTCGAGAAAGCCGTAGCTGTAATCGCGGCGCGGCGCACTGAGATCGGCGAGGCTCATACCGGCACCTCCTCGGCTGGTTGCGATTGCGGGTCGGAGTTGATCGCCCGGCGCAATGCGTCGAGGGCGCTGGTGAAGGTGACATAATGCGGGAGCTTATAGTGAATACAGAAGCCCGACGACTCGACCGCTTCGGTGTGATAGAGCACAAAATCCTCGCTATGAGCCGGATGGCGCGGCGTGGCGCTACTCATCTCCAGGTCGAGCATCGAGCCGGCGATGGTTTTCACCTCATTCCAGCCGAAGGTGGCGGTAAAGCCGAGTGTGATCGGGGCCGGGCCGGCGGCGGATTTGCTGGCTACCTCGCACTGGCTGATCCGCACACGTCCGGCGTTGAAGATCGCGCCGGTAACCGGATGGCGCAGCCGCACATCGGCATAACTCAGCCGCAACTCATTCACCGTCGGGTGGGCCATGCCGTAGCCGCGCATGCTGGCGTAGCCAAGGGCCAACACCCCGCCTGTATCGGCACGCGCCAGCATCTGCAAGCGGTGCGGGCGCGGGGCCGGGAAACTCACCGGCTCGCGGGTGACATCGGGCAGCGTGGCCGGATCGGCCGGCTCGGATTGCGGCAGCGGCGCGATCAACCCATTGGCGCGTTGCCAGTCAGCGACGTTTGGAAAGGATGCAGGATGAGCGATGAAGGATGAATCTGCTGCGCCGGCTCCAGGTAGTTCCGGCGCATGGTCGGATTCGTCGGTTGCGAATTGCGCATTCGGCTCGGCATGCTGCATTCCGCATGCTGGATTCCGATCAAGCAGATCCAGCCGCAGCAGTCGATGGCTATAATCGAGGGTTGGGCCGAGCACCTGGCCGCCGGGGATGTCTTTAAAGGCGGCCGAGATACGGCGCACAGTGAAGGTATAACCGGCTTCGATCGGTTCGGCATAGCCGATGCGGGGTTGCGTGCTGCGGTAGCCGCGCAACAACAACACCGCCTCATACAGATCGCCGCCGGTCTGGGCCAGCGCCAGGGCAGCCAACTCCGGGGCATACAATGAACCCTCACCCATCACCCGATCGACCAGATAGGGCATGTGGCGAGCGATCCGGGCGACAAATTCGGCATCGATCTCACCGTTGAGCTGATGAAACAGCCGCTCGGCCTCCTGGATCGCCTGCTCGCCGCCGCGGGCAGCAACATAGGCCATCAGAGTACCTCCACAACACAGCTGCGCGGAATGCCCACCACACGATTGCCGGCGACCAGAAACACTTCCCAGCCCAGTGGATAGTGGATCACCTCGCGCCGCAGATCCCAGAATGTTTCAGGTAAACCGCCGACCAGAATCTCAGTTGTGCCGGGAATACCTGGCCCTCGTAAGCGCAAAAGCGTGCCGCTGTCGAACGTGCAGCCGAGCACCAGGGTTGCGCCGGTATCCGGGTAGGTGTAGCTGCCGGTGGGTGCGGCGGCGAGAGTCTCCAGATCGGCTTTGCCCAGGTCGGGGAAGAACTGATACATCGCGCTGCTGATCGGAGCGGGCCGGGCGCCGCTGAAACCCAGACGCCTCGCCAGATCGTGATCGGGGGTGAAAAAGGTCGTCTCCAGGTCGATCAGGGTTGCGCCGATCGCGACAAATGGATCGTCGGAGTTGGGCAGGGCTTGCCGGCGACCGGGATAGCTTAATGCCCAGAGCAGCGCCTGGAACACCTGCTGACTGCGGGTTTCTTCGGCATAACGCATTGGATGTGCCATCAAAACGTCTCCAACTCGACACGAGTCTTGGCGACTGCTTGCAACAAAACGTCGTCTTCGGCAGCGAGCGATTGCGCCTGCTCGACAAGAAATGCCTCGATTGTCGTGTCGCCGGCGCCGCAGCGTACCGCGTCGATAATCGCAATTGCCAGTGCCTGTTCCAGATCGCGACCCAGACAGACGGCATAGCCTTCGTGGCCGTGCATACGCACATGGGCCTCGGCAACCAGCACTTCACCCAGATAAAAATCGGACTCCGCGACGCTCTCGCGCATCGGCAGCATCATCAGGCCGGTGCGATTGCGGAGCACCTGCACATCGTGGTTGTGCGCCAGCAGGCGTTCGGCCTGCATCTTCACCGCAGCGGCCGGCGCCCGGCAGAGGATGCCGAGTGCGGCGGCCTGATCGAAGGTTTCGGTGGTCATTGGTCTCCCTGGTGGGCGAAGCATCGCGTAATACACGATGCTTCGCCCTTACTACCCTACTGCTCGGCCAGTTCCTTCAGGTCGAGATCGAGGATGGTGGCGACATCGCGCAGCGGATTGTAGAGCTGATCGAGATTGATGGCGCTGTCGGCGGTCGGATCGACGAACCAGCGCTTGTAGATAGTCACGAGGTCCGGCTGATCCTTGATGTTGAGCAGAGCCTGCTTGACGGCCTGCTTAAAGCTGTCGGGCAGCTCCTGGCGCACGGCGAACGGCGTATTCGGGATTGGATCGGACAGTGCGATCACCGCCAGGCTACCCTCGGGGCAGGCCTCGTAGGTGCTGCGGATCACCTCTTCGCTGCGCTGCATATTCGGCTCGCCGCCGTCGGGGAAGGTGCAGAGTTGTACCTGGCCCTCGCGGTTCATGCGATACAGCGTCGCGATCGTGGCGGCGCCGGCGGCGACCTTGCCGTTGGCAACCGCCTCAACCGAAGTTGGGTGCGAGCCGGCGAAGATCGTGTTCATCTCCTCGTCGGGATTGATGCCCTTGCCGACCAGATACGTCTTCGGGATCAGGTGGCCCGAGGTGCTGGCCGGATCGACGAAGCTGAAGTCCTGACCGCGCAGATCTTCGATCGTTTCAACACCGGAGCCTTTGCGGGTGAAGATCGCACTATAGTAGTATGGCTGCAAGTTCGGGTCGTAGACGGCGGGCTCGGCGCTGGTTGAGATACCGACGACAATTGCCTCGGCCTGGGCCTCTTGAACGGCCAGGATGTACGAGAACGGCCCGACCTGCATCGCATCGACGCGATCGGCGCGCATGGCCTCGATCACCGCCGTGTAGCTGGTACCGGTGAAGATCTCGACCGGAACACCAAGCTGTGCCTCCAGATAGGTGCGCAATGGTTCATTTGATTCCAGCACCTCTTCGGCATCATCGCCGCCGAACAGACCAAGGCGGAACGTCTCGGGCCAGCCGGCGCGCGGATCTGCGGCGGCAGGCGCATTGGCGGCTTCAGCGGCGGAGTTTGGGGCGGCAGTGGGAGCGGCGCCGCAGGCAGCGATCAACAGACCGACGATCAGCAGGCTCGACAGAGCCAGTGGCAGGCGAATCCGTGTAAACACAGGGATCTCCTCTCCTAATGGTACACCATACGGGAATGCAGCATGCAGAATCTTCGTGCGGTGGGTTGGCCGCGAAGTGGGCAACCCACCGCACAAAAAACTCAAATGATCTTGCTACGGAGGTAGGCACTGATCCGGTCGATCATGGTGACGGCGATAATGATCAGGATCAGGGCGCCCATGAGCTTCTGATATTGGAAGAGCGCCAGGTATTTGTTGAGGACGAAGCCGACGCCGCCGGCGCCGACGAGGCCGAGGATGGTAGCTGAGCGCACGTTGTTTTCGAACAGCAACAGCGAATATGAAGCGACAAGCGGCAAGGCCTGCGGCACGGCGCCATAAAGGAAGGCTTGAATCGGGCCGGCGCCGGTAGCCTTGATCGCCAGCACTTGCTGCGGGTCGATCGCTTCAATCGCCTCGGCATACAGTTTGCCCATAAAGCCGATCGAGCCGATCGCCAGGGCCAGCACGCCGCCGAAAGGGCCAAGACCCACCGCCGCCACAAAGACCAGGGCGAAAATAATATCGGGGATGGCGCGGTTGATGTTCAGCAGCATGCGGGTGCCGGAATAAACCCATGTATGTGGTGTGGTATTGCTGGCAGCCAGCAAGCCGAACGGCAGGGCCAGAAAGATCGCCAGGGTTGTGCCGATGATCGCCATCTGGACGGTTTCAATAATCGCGAACATGACCGTGGGGAACGGGATACTCGGCGCAACCCCGCCGAACCAGTTCAACGCGAATGCCGGCAGCGGCAAGGCGTAGTTCTCCAGATCAAGTTCAGGCGGAAACAGGCGCGAGAGGAAGTTCAGAATGTTGGGAATACCGGAGATCAGTTCTTCCGGGCGGGCGCGCGTGCCCTGCACACCCCAGACATACATGCCGAAAAGCAGGACCGCCACCAGAATCGTGCTGATCTTGATGCGCGGCAATGGCCGCAGCAACTCCTCACGTGATTGCGGCGATCCCGCTTCCATCGCGGTCGCCCTGCGGCCGTTCAGCGCTCGAATATCCATGATTCCTTGATCCTTTGCCCTATAGCCGGAGCATTTCGCGAAATGTTCTGCCCCTACACACCTACGGCAACTGCCGCCGGCTTGTCGAAGCGGTACACCCGATCGAGGGTGGCTTGATCCAACTGTGCCGGCGGCCCGTCGAATACCACTTCGCCCCGCGCGATGCCGATGATCCGATCGGCGAAGGCTTTGGCAAGTTCCACCTGGTGAATGCTGATCACGGTCAGAACCTGATCTTCACGGGCCACCCGCGCCAGATCGCTCATCACCTGCCAGGCCAGTTCCGGGTCGAGGCTGGCGACCGGTTCGTCGGCCAGGAGCATATGCGGCTCCTGCGACATTGCCCGCGCAATCGCCACGCGCTGCTTTTCGCCGCCGGAAAGCCGATCGGCACGTTGAACGGCATGGCTCAGCAGGTTGACGCGCTCCAGGTTGCGTAATGCGATCTCGCGATGTTGCCGATCAAAGTAGCCGAGAAATGATTTGAAACCCCGGTTGTAGCCCAGCCGCCCGGTGAGCACATTCGTCAGCACCGGCAGCCGCTCAATCAGGTTATACTCCTGCCAGATGAAGCCGATGCGGCTGCGTAAGCGTTCCAGTTGGCGGTCATCCATGCCGGTGATCTGCTGATCGCCGAAGCGAATCGTGCCTGCGCTTGGCCGTTCCAGGCCGTTGATGCAGCGTAACAGGGTGGACTTGCCGGCCCCCGAACGCCCGATAATCGCGACGATCTCGCCCTGTTCGATGCGGAAACTTACCGAGTTCAACGCGCGATGACCATTCGCGTACACCATCGCCAGATCGCGAATGTCGAGCATGATCCATCCCTTCGGGACTAGAAAATAATTTCATCATCAGGTATACTACATGTAACAGAATTTCTTTAGACCCAGAATAAGTAGTTGTTAAACTCCAGTTAAGAGTTGTCGGTATGAGAATTTGCAGCGCAGCTACAAATCCTCATACCGACAAAACTAAGGAAGACTCAATGTTGAGCGAGGGAGTTGTGCCGGCCGGCACACTGGCCCGCTTGCGAGCGACATATAATTCGCTGCCGGAGCAGGCCCGGGCAGTGGCGGATTTTATCGTGGCATCGCCGGACGAAATGATCCATCTGTCGGTGCGGTCGTTGGCAACGCGGATCGGAGTGAGCGAGGCGACGATCACACGTTGTTGTCAGGCGATCGGCTACAGCGGTTTACGTGAGCTGAAGTTGGCCCTTGCGGCCGAGCAGGTTACGCCGCTCCATGGCAGCCATGCCGCTGTGCAGCCGGAAGATACCGTGCTGACGATTACCGAGAAAGTCTTGCGTTCGGATATGCAGGCGATCGCCGATACGCTGGTGCTGCTCGATCAGCATGCGTTGGAGCAGGCAGTTGCGGCGTTGCATACAGCGCCGCAGGTAGAGTTTTACGGCGCGGGTTCGTCGATCCCGATTGTGATCGACGCCTATCATCGCTTTTTACGGATTGGCGTGCCGGTGGCGGCGATCACCGATCCGTACTTTCAGATCATTGCGGCAAGCCAGGTGTTGCCGGGGGCGGTCGCATTCGGCATCTCGCACTCGGGGCGGTCGCTCGAAACCCTGAACGCGCTGCGCACGGCTCGTCAGGCCGGCGCAACCACGATCCTGCTCACCAGCCATGCCAATGCGCAGGTGGCCGAGTTTGCCGATATTCTGTTGATTACCGCCGATCACGAGACAGCGTATCACCGCGAGAGCGCCGCCCGGCGGATCGTGCATCTGAGTATCATTGATGCGCTTTGTACGGCGGTTTCGTTGTTGCAGCCGGAACAGTCGCGTGAGGCATTACAACGCTCCCGTAGGGCCATGAAGAATCGTATGCGCCCGTAGGGGGCGAAGCATTTCTGCAAAACAGAGATGCTTCGCCCCCTACGGGCGTTCGGTGTTACCGCATATCGCGCCGGCGATGATCATCGTCGGCGTCATAGATGCCGGCGTTGGTATCGAAGCCGGTCCAGCCGCTTTCACGCCACTGGGTGCCGCGCTCGTTGATGTCTACCGCGCCATAGCGCTGCATGGTTCGGTAGGCGCTATCGGCCATTGCCTCATCGGCGCTGACCGTCACCAGGGTTCGCCGCGGCGCACGCCCTCGGCAGTACGTACTTCGGG
>JAAUQO010000066.1 GCA_012032775.1 Oscillochloris sp.
GGCGGCGCTGCTGGTGGCGGCGGCAGCGCCGGCACCGATCGCACTTGACGAATTGGTCGAACTGGCCGGGCTGGAGCTTGATGTGCATCCACAGCAGGCACTTGCCGCCCTGGCCTATGCCCAGCGCCATCCACTCATCCGTCCGGCGGCGCAAGCCAATGCCGAACGCTATTGGCAGTCCGGGCCGGAAGCCGGGCGCAATGAAGCCGAAGCGCTCGCGGCGACATTACCGCAGGAACGCCCGGCGACGTTGATCGAATTACTTGGATTCGGCTGATCGCCGAGCAGAATGTAGGGCATGCAAACCTATTCGCACTTTATTCTCACCGCCGTCCTTGTCAAGCCGTTGCGACGGTTGCAAGAACGGCACTCCGATCGCTTGCCGCCGTTACCGCAGGGCGCCCTGCTGCTCGGCTCGATTTTGCCCGATCTTCCCCTGACCATACTCGGCGTGATTGCGATTAGCCGCGATCTGGCGAGTGGCGCCTTCGATGATCCAATCCTCGCCGCCGCAACAGCGGGCACACCGGCGACCGAAGCGATGATGGCGCGTTCCCTGTCGCTGCGGCTCTTCGATGATTGGTTCTTCAGCAACCCCTGGGTGATCGGCGTTCATAACCTGTTCCACAGCCCGCTGCTGGTAACGCTCTACATCCTGGTCGGCTATTGGCTCTGGCGGCGCGGTCGTTCCGGCGGCTGGTTTTTCTGGCTGGCCTGTGCTGCGCTGCTCCACACCCTGATCGATATTCCGCTTCATGTCACCGACGGCCCGTTGATCCTTTTCCGCTCAACTGGGAATGGCGCTACATTGCGCCGATGAGCTACTGGGATCCGAACTACTTCGGGCGTGAGTGGGCGATCTTCGAGCATTTGCTGATCGCCGGCTTGTTGATCTTCCTGCTGCGTGATTGGTTGCACACACGGCGCCTTCGGCAACACCGCGCCGATCTGCAGTAACCGGGCAACCCTGCCTGACCGGCTGTAACCAGTATCCTCGCCTGTACCAAATGCCAGTCCCTGCACAATCCTAAAGTCAGGGGCAAACCGGCATGCCCGGCCCTATGCTTCTACCAGGCGATTTCGCATTCTGCATTGGTAAGGAGCCAACCATGTCCGACTCGCTTGATCATGTCCGGGCTTTCATGGCCCGCGCCAGCGGCGATGAGAAGCACGATGCCAGTGTGCGCTCGACGCTGGAAGTGCTCTGGATGCTGTACGACCGGGTGCTACGCTACGATCCGGCCGACCCGCACAGCCCCGCCCGGGATCGCTTTCTGCTCAGCAAAGGCCACGGTCCAGTGGGTTTGTACGCAATCCTGGCGGCCAAGGGCTTCTTCGCACCCGACGCACTCAGCGATTTCGCCCACCAGCGCGGGTTTCTCGGCCATCACCCCGACCGGTTGCTGGTTCCCGGCATCGAGATCTCAACCGGCTCTCTTGGCCACGGCTTGCCACTGGCGGTCGGAACAGCGTTGGGATTGCGGGCCAAAGGCAGCGATCGGCGTGTGTTCGTGTTGATCGGCGACGGTGAATCCAACGAGGGCAGCGTTTGGGAAGCGGTGATCCTGGCGGCAAACCTGGGCCTGACAAACCTGACATGCATCCTGATCAATAACCACAGCAGTTCGATCCAGGTTCGCGATCCGGTCGCACCATTCGCCGCCTTCGGCTGGGATGCGGTGCATGCCGCAACCAGCAACCAGGATGCGCTTTATGCCGCGCTCAGCACGCAGCATCCCCAACGTCCGCGAGCCGTTATGGTTGATGTGGGCGCCCGTGGTGCGTAACAAGGGTACAAACTACAGGATACAGGACACAGAACAACATGATTTCCATGCGTGATCAAATAACCCCAACGCTCAGCGATCTGTTCGCCGCCGACGAGCGCCTGGCGCTGGTACTGGCCGATATCAGCCGCAGCCAACTCGATCCGATCTTCCAGCGCTACCCACTCCGCGCGGTAAATGTCGGCATTATGGAGCAGACCATGATCGGCGTGGCGGCCGGATTGGCCCTGGAAGGCTTTATCCCGGTGGCTCACAGCATCGCGGCCTTTCTGGTCGAGCGGCCCTTCGAGCAACTGAAGATCGACTTCTGCTACCAGCAACTCGGCGGAAATTTCATCGGCGTCGGCGGCTCGCACGATTACAGCATGTCGGGGATGACCCATCATACCCCCGGCGATATCCTGGCTTTGCGCAGCCTGCCCGGCATGCAGATCGTGGTTCCCGGCACCGCCGCTGAGTTCGATCTGCTGTTTCGGGCCGCCTACGCCAACAATAGCCCGACCTACTATCGCTTGAGTGTGCGAACTAATCAGGCAAGCCGGCCGGTGCGTTTCGGCGAGTTGATACAGGTGCGGGCCGGCAAAGAGGCCACGATTGTGGCGGTTGGGCCGATGCTGGATCAGGTGCTCGCGGCGACAGCCGATCTTGATGTGGCAATACTCTATTGCACAACAGTCGCACCCTTCGATCGGGCCGGACTGCGGGCACTGATGTCCGGCGATACGTTGATCACCGTCGAGCCGGGCTATGCCGGCGCACTACTGCATGACGTAATGGAAACGTTTCCGGATCGTTCGCTGCGGGTGCGCGCCCTGGGTTTGGAGCAACGCATCCTGCACCAGTACGGCACCGTCGAACAACTTGATGCCGCTCTGGGCCTGAGCGAAACCACGATTCGCCAGGCCGTAGAATCACAACACCTTGCGGCTGCCTCCACCGCAGAGCGGTTGTGAACCAATCACAACAAGTAGTGCGGCTTGTGCTTCACAGTCCCTGTGTTGGGCAGTATCGTAAGGCTACAATATTCACTACAACCGGCAAGCAGAAATTCCATCTACGCAAAGGGAGGTCGAGCGATGTCTGTACGTTCTTACGTGCTGCGTGTACTCGTCGGGCTCTGTGTGTTGGTGCTGCTGGTGCCTACGCTTTTCACTCTCGCCATACCGTATATTCACACAGCCGGCGCCAGTCGGGCCGAGGCTGCACTGAGTTTACCCGGCGATGACATTCTCACGAAGCCGCAATTGAGTTGGATCCATGCGATCAGTATCGACGCGCCGCCGGAACAGGTCTGGCCCTGGATCGCGCAAATGGGCGATCGGCGAGGCGGATTCTACAGCTTCACGTTTATCGAAAACCGCGTCGGTTCGATTACCGGAGCAGAGAATTATCAGGTGGTTTACCGCAACGCCGAGCGGATCATGCCAGAGTGGCAGAATCCACAACCCGGTGATCCATTGATCGAGGGCGCATTGAAAGTTAGTGCCGTTGAACCGGGCCGCTGGTTGCTCGCTGATTCGGTCGATCCGGCAGCACTAGGCTGGACCTGGCTCTGGAAACTTGTGCCGCTGGATGATGGCGAGCGTACGCGCTTGATTGTGCGCATGCGGATTCAGACCCCGGCCCAGATCAGCAACCCGCTGATGTCGGTTGCATTTGATGCCGGCGGATTCGTGATGGAGCAACGCATGCTGCACGGGATCAAGCTGCGGGCCGAAGGCGGCGCCGAGCCGGCCTGGGCTGAGGGCGTCGAGATCGGCTTGTGGTTGGCGGCGCTCATCTGTGGCTTGATCGCGGCGGGGTTGTTTGTGGCGCTGCAGGATTGGCTACGCCCGCTGGCGGTAGCTCTGGCGGCGCTGCTGGTGTTGTTCGTGCTGACCTTCGTGCAACCGGCGCTCTGGGTTCGCCTGTTGTGCGATCTCGCCCTTGTAGCCGGGTTAGGATGGGCCGCAGTGTTGCCGATCGCGACCCAACGTCGTCCGGTATTGGTTGGTAGGTGATGATGTAGCGACGGGAGCGACGCAAGCTGTTGCGTTGCTCCCGTCGCTTTTGTGCTACGCGCGCACCTGACGGCGTTCCTCGGCCGGGAAAAAGGTGCGGAAGGTTGCCGCAAGCGGAACAATGAACAGGAACAGGAAACCGCTGTTGCTCACGGCGTTGAGCGGGTAACCGAGCACAACCGAGAGCACGCTGTCGATCAGATACCAGATCGCCAGCGAACCGCTGATCGTCAGCCAGGCCCAGGCTTCGCCGCGACGGAACGGCACCAGGATCACGCCAACCAATGCGGCCATCCAACCAAGCATCACCGCGCCGACCACCGCATACAGGATCGCAATATAGCTCGCCGCCACCGGATCGGTGATCGCTTGTCCATCCAGCAACAACCATGCAAAGAAGCGTTGCGCAGGCCAGCCCGGCAACAACATCGCGATACTGAACAACTCAACCCCAACAACCGCCGCCAACAACCAGTTCGACCAGAATGATCTCGGTTCTTTATGCATTGGGTTCTCCTCGCTAGATACAGCCGCTTCCACAGGGCCAGGATAGTCGATTCCCGGCTGCCATCGCCAGATCGAACACTGCCAAATACTGCCAATTCAAAATTCAGAATTGCCGGAGTCGCGCTGATTTGGTACGATAAGGGCGACCGTTCCGCGACGTGCTCGGAGGTTCTATGCCTCGTTCGGACTACCTCGCCGCACTCGCCGCAACATTGCCTGCGGGCGCCGAAGCGCTGCACTGTGGCGCCGATGGTATTGCGTACCTCATTCAGCCCGGTTGCGTCGAGCCGATCGATCCGACCCGCCGTCCGCCACAATCCGATCTGCTGCCGTTCATCGATGCCGGCCATTTCACCCGTTACCTGATCGGCGCCGCCGATAGCTCCGATACGAATCCCAGTAACGCAACCTATAAACTTGGGGTTGTCGCCGCCCATCGCGGTTTTACCCCGCACGCACACGGCGCCGAGCATTTTGTGCTGAGTACGGGGTATGCCGCCTGCGGCCTGTACGATGCCCAGCGCGACGCAGTGGTGAATGTGCGGCTGACACCCGGCACCCTGCTGCATATTCCCGCACTGATGCCCCACTCGTTCAACAATCGCTCCGCTGAACCATTGTTGCTGATGGTGGCAAATACGGGGATGGGTATCGACCACGAGGATTATGCGATCACCGCCGCTCAGGCCGCCGAACGAGCGGTTTCCGGCGTTACGAACCTCGATTATCCGAGTATGGCCACGGCGTTGCGGCGCCTGGAGCGGGAATTGCCGGTTCTGAACGCACAACACCGCATGGGTTGGCGCGAACAGTTGGCCCGGCGATTGCGCGCTGTGGCCGAGCGATTGGAGTTTGCGCGATGAAGTGTCCACATTGCGAAACTGAACTGACCTATCGCCAACGCGGCGGCCGGCGCTGTGGTTCGTGCAAACGCGCGTTCGCACTTGAACCACGCACCAATCCGTTCAAACTGCACGATCTGCGGCTTAAACAACTGGACGCCAAACTCAGCGCCGGGGGAAGTTTGGCCTATTCCAGCGAGCAATTGCGCTATGCCGCCGCCGGCAAGGCTTTGGCCAGCCAGCGCCCTCCAACAGTCCTCGGCTGCGCCATGATCCTGGCGATCGTCGCTGGGATCATCGCCTCGATCGTGACGGAGGAGATCCTGATCGGGATTGTGCTGGCGGTCGTGGTGGTTGGCCTTGGCCTGATTGTGCGGGCGCTCTTCGGGAATCGGATCGGCTATCCGCAGGTGCCGCTCGATCCGGCCCGCTTTGAGCGTGATGTGTTGAAACGTTTCCACGAGGTCTATCTTCAGATGCCGCCGGGCCTGATCGATACTGCGCTGCGCGCACGGATCAATCGGCGACTGCCGGCGGCCGCCGATCTGCGCGGCGCGATCGTGTGCCCTGAGCCGGCGGTGCGCGAGTGTTTGCTGGCGAATGGCGTGCAGACAACATTTGGATTGGCGGTGTTGCCGGCCGGCGGGCCATTCACCCCCGACGAGCAAGCCCATCTGGATGTTTTGCGCAACCGAGCGGATCTGCCGCTGCTGCTGTTGCACGACGCAAGCCCCAGCGGATGTTTGCTGGCGGATCAGGTTGCGGCGGCACTCGGTTTGCCCGGCGATCGGCGGGTGCTCGATCTCGGCCTGCGTCCACAGACGGCGATCAAGCGTTCGCTGCTGGTGATCGGCGCAAAGCCCGATCCACAGCAGATCGCCATGCTGCGCCGGAAAGCTCAACTTGAAGCCGCCGAGATCGCGTGGCTGGAGTCGGGTAAAATCACACCGATTCTGGCCGTACCTCCGGCGCGCCTGGTACAACTGATCAAGCGGGCGACGGAACGGATCGCGGCCCGCCGGCCCGCAATAACTCAGACGAACACACCACAACAGTTGGCCGGCGCCGTCGGGTTTATGAGCTGGCCCGAGTGATCAATACAGAATATTCGCTTGCCACCGAGCGCTGACAGTACCTACGCACGATCACCATGCTTGAACGCAACATTATCTCGGCTGCATCAACCCTCGACGCGATTGGGCTGCGCTATACCTCGCGCCAGTTGTACTATCAGGTTTGTCGCGATGTGACGTTTCCGCTCCGCGATTGGTTGTTGCGCCTGGCCCGCCCATTGCCCTTCACGCTCAAACCACCACTAAGGTGGTCGCATTTTGCGGCGGCGTTGGCAGCTTTACGGCCGCACACGGTGCGCCTGCCCGGATTGTTGTCGGCCGCGCCACCGGTCGCTCCGTCACCCCTGCCCGAACTGCGCGCCTATGGCCTGCCGCGCCTGCTGATCTGCGCCGATGCCGAGATTGCCGCCATGCTGCGGGCCAATCACCTGCCGAGCGAAATCGGCTGCCCGATCCTGAGCCTGGCGGAAGCTTCGCCGCTGGCGGAGGTGTACCTTCAGATGCTGCGGGTCGCCGCTGGGCAGGTGATCTTCCTGCATCCCGCCGATCGCGCAGGTCTGCGCGCCGCCGCCAGGCTACCGCAACACCTCGCATTACCCGATGGCGTGGCCTGGATTGCGCCGGGCTTGCGGCCGATCCACGCGCTGCGGATGCACCTGTTTGCCATACCTGCCGCCGATCTTCGCAGCGATTTCCCGCACGAACTGAGTGCCTCTGAGCGACGCTGGTTGCGCCGGCAACAGGCCGAATTGCACGCAATCGCGCCGCTGCGGCTGCTGCGCGTGATCCGGCGGCTGTTGCTCGCCGAGCCGGCGCCGCCGCCGATCCTGAATCGACTGCGGCGCCTGCCGCAACTGGGATTTATGAGTTGGCCGGAATAAAGCGAGGAATATGAGCGACTACACGACAATCGAGTATCGCGATGAGTTGTTGCCGGATAAAAGCGTTCGCCGGGCGTATAGCGACGGCACCTATGAGTGGCGGCGCCGGATGCCCGATGGCCGGATCGAATGGCAAGACAGCCGTGGTCTGAAAGGGATCGACGAACTGTTGGGCGATCGCGTGATCAAACGCTTGCTGGAGAACGGTCAGATTATTTATGGTCGCGATCAGGGCTTCGGCCGTACGGCCTGGAGCAATGCGGGGAATAAAGTACTGACGATCAACCAGACCTCGTTCGGTGGACAGGTTGGCGCAGCATTGGCCGGCGTCGGCGCAGGCATGATGCTGGGCGCGGTTGTCTGGCCGCCGGACATGCTCAGCGGCGCCGAAGAAGAGGCGTTGCGTCAAGCCGCCCGCGATAGCTCCAGTCCTTCCGGCGGTGATGGCGGCGGTTCGGACAGCGGCTGGACAAGCGACGGCGATGACGGTGGCGACACTGATTTCGGTTGATCAGGATCCAGAGGCCGGACATGCGGTGTGTGGCAGTCCTTTCCAGCGTTGATGCACGGGCCGAAGTCGAGGCGACCGGCGCGGCATTTGTGGCCGGCAGCGGGCACTGGGCGCTGGGCGTAGTTCACGATGAGCGCCCCTGGCTGAGTGCCGGGCCGTACCGTTATGGCCGGCTCACGGCGGTTGGCGAGGTGAGCCTGTTTAACCGCAGCACGTTGATCGCCGGCCTGCCCGCCGATGTACAAGCGGCGGCGGAACACCTGAGCGACGGCGATGTGTTGCTGGCCGTCTATGCGACACAGGGGCCGGCAGGTATCGGTATGGCCGACGGCCTGTTTGGGCTGGCGATCTGGGACGGCACAGAGGTAACACTTATTCGTGATCCGGTTGGCGGGCGGACGCTGTTTTACAGCCGAGCCGCCGGTTGCTGGGCTGCCGCGTCGAGTTTGCACCCATTGCGACGCTGGCCCCGGCTACGCCCGCAACTCAACCTGTCGGCGGTGCAAACATTTCTCACGTTCGCATACCTGCCGGGCGAGGAGACGTTGCTGGCGGGCGTGTATGAATTACTGCCCGGCCAATATCTCCGGCTTAGTGCCGACGGTCGCCGCAGCAGCGGTTTTTGCTGGTTCCCCCACGAGATCCCGCCCGATCCGGCCTGCAGCGCTCAGGATTACGCCGCTGAATTACGGCGCCGATTGGAATGCAGCACAGCGGCCATGTTGCCGCACAATGCGCCGGTGGGCGTGTTGTTGTCGGGCGGCGTCGATTCGAGCCTGGTAGCGGCGCTGGCCGCCCGGCTGCATCACGAACGACCGCGCAGTTACTCGATCAGCTTCGGCGATCACCTACCGAATGAGTTGGCCTACTCGGGGTTGGTGGCCAGCCACTGCGGCACGGAACATCAGGTGTTGCGCTTCGACGGCGCCCAGGTTGCGGCGGCCCTGCCCGAAGCCGTGGCCCGCCTCGATTGCCCGGTCGGCGACCCACTGACGGCACCGAATCTGTTGTTGGCGCGGGCCGCCGCCGCCGATGGTTTGCGGATCATTCTCAATGGCGAGGGCGGCGATCCATGCTTCGGCGGGCCGAAAAATCTGCCCTTGCTGGCCTACGCACTGCAACACAATCTCGCCGATCCGCACGAACTCGCCCGCACCTACCTGCACTCCTACCGCAAATGTTACGCCGACCTGCCGCGCCTGTTCACACCCGCCGCCGCTGCGGCACTTGCCGACCGCCCACCGCTTGAACGGTTGGTGCAGCCATATCTGAGTACGCCGCAGATGCAGAGCTACCTGAACCGGTTGTTGCTTACGAACGTACGCACCAAAGGCGCCCACCATATTCTGACCAAAGTCGAACGCCTGACGGCAGCTTGCGGGATCGAGGGCCGGGCGCCGCTGTTCAGCCGGGCCATCGTGGACTACAGCTTCGCCATCCCGCCCGAGCACAAACTGCATGGAACCGTCGAAAAATGGATTCTCAAGCAGGCGGTAGCCGATCTCCTACCGGCCCAGATTATCGAGCGACCGAAAAGCGGCATGCGGGTGCCGGTTCAATACTGGTTGGAGGGACCGTTGCGCGATCTGGCCGGCGACCTGCTGCTGGGCGAACGAGCCCGCCGGCGCGGACTGTTCCGGCCGGCGCTGATCGCCGAGTGGATGCAGGGACGCGGCATGATCTGGCAGCGCCAGGGCATCGCGCTCTGGATTCTGGTGACGCTTGAACTCTGGCTGCGCCACTTCCTCGACGGCGATGGATGAAAGGGCATCGCGGGCGGGGCGGCATCGCAGGCGGCGGCGCAGGCATCGTGTAAGGGCGAAGCATTCGCCGACAGAATTTGAACCCAGACGCATATCATCCGTGGCGAATGCTTCGCCCCTACGGTTTGGTCACACACCACGACATCTTCCCTGCACGCCGCACCCCTCATCACCTTGCTCACGGCCGCATCACCAATGTTTCGCCGCAATAGGCGCGGCCACTTGACTGTTGCGCTAATGCCGAAAGTACGCTCGCGTCCGGCTGCAATTGCGGCGCCATCCCCAGGCGCGGCAGGCTCAACTGCGGCAGCGGATGCAGCGAGCGCAGCACAATCGAGCGGCGGAGCGAGATCGACCGCAAGAGTCCATCGACGTTATGAATGCCCACCAGATGATACTGCTGGTTGCCCTGCCGAATGATCAGATCGCCGTAGCCCAACCAGTGGCCGAGATCGCTGCGTTTGCGGCTGAATTGCGCATCGAACAGACTCAGCAACCGGTGATTGCTGAGCACAAATCCATCCTGAATCGCGGCGTCGAAAAACTGCAATGTCACACGCTGGCGGTTGTAGCGTAGTAGGTCGCGACCGGCCAGTCCGAGCATAAGGCCGGCCAGCGGAATGATCGGCAACGTCAAGAAATCCCATTGGGTCAGGAACAGCACCAGAACTGCGATCATGATCAGCAGTAATTGCATGCTCAACCGGAGCAACAACCAGTTCAGCGAGGTTGCGAACTGTTCTTCGGCCAATGCTTGTAAGCGGGCCATGATGCTACCTCCTTATGTTTGTTACTGCGCTGGCGCGGGCGAAACAGCAGTGTACGCCGTGGATTAGTTTCCGGCGAACTGCAGATCGAGCAGGGCGGCAGTGATCCAGCCTTCTTCACCGGCGGCGATACAGGTTGCGGGCCGCGCCGGCAGCGCACGGATCACGCGCACGCGATAGTGCCGTTCGCCCCGCATCATATCGACTCATTCGCCGGCGCCGTTCGAGATAATCGCCGGGGATAAGACAAGCGCTGCTTACGCGGTCGATCCGCAGCAAAAGTGTTTCCGTAGCCACACAATAGAGTGTCCCGCCACTCACGGCACGCGGCGGATCAGGCTCGTCAGGGCATGGCGCGGCCGAGCGCTTGGCGGGCTGCACTTGCACTCCAGCAGCGCCCGCAGCCGGGTTCACCCGCAGCACAACGCTGCGATTGAGCTGCACCAGCGCCAGCACCAGCATGATCGCCAGCACGATCAGGACGAATGTGTGCAGCAATAGGCAACTGCGCAGCAGCGGCTGCGGCGCCTTGAGTGCGAGCAGCGCATCGGCGAAGGCGTCGGCACTCGGGTAGCGATTGGTGGGATCTTTGGCCAGCGCCCGCAGAATCAGTGCATCCAGCTGGGGCGGAATATCGGGCATCAGCACCGACGGCGGTTTGGGGATCTCGCTCAGGTGCTTGATCAGCACCGTATCGTCGTCGCCGCTGAAGGGCGGCTGCCCGGTAGCCAGCGTGTAGAGCGTGACACCCAGGCCGTAGATATCGGATGCCGCAGTTGCCGGGCGCCCGTTGATCACCTCCGGCGCAACATAATCCGGTGTGCCGAGGATAACGCCGGTTAGGGTGCGGCCGGACTGGTCGATCCGGCGCGCGATCCCAAAATCGGCCAGCTTGGGCATGCCATCCTGCGTGAACAAAATGTTGGCCGGTTTCACATCGCGATGAACCAGTTGCCGGCGATGGGCGGCGGCCAGGCCACGCCCAATCGCAATCCCGATCTCGATCACCGCGTCGGGTTCAAAGCGCCGGCTATTCAACAGTTCGCGGGCGCTCCCCCGCGGCAGATACTCGATCACATGGTAGCAATCGCCGGTATCGTAGCCGGTATCATATAGCGCAACAATGTGGGGATGCGTAAGCCGGGCGATCACCCGGCCTTCCTGAACAAAGCGTTCGCGCATGTCGGGGTTGGCGGCGTAACCTGGCTTGAGCAGCTTAACGGCCACGACCCGCTGGAGCCGTTGATCAAGCGCCATATACACATCGGCCATGCCGCCTTCGCCGATCGTGCCGATGAGGAGATACCGTCCTTCGATCAATCTCCCGTGATATTCTTGTGCCATACCACGCCTCTCTTTGCACTGGTATCCGCCCTCGGATGCCAGAACTGCCTTCGGGCGCCGGGCGACGGCAGGGCAACGCCGATCAGCATGGATGCGGGTTGCGCCACGCACCTGCGCCCCTTTGCCGACACTACGCCTCGTTGCGTAACGGCGTCGTTGCCTGATGAACGCATATGGATTTGCGTGTTTTTTTGCGTGGTTTTCGGTATACGTTCAGGGTATACAGAACCGAGGTTGTTTGAAACCTTCCTTGATCTGAGGAATTATTTGTGATTAAACGCATCTAATATGTGTAAAAACACCATAGCATACCTGTGCGGTTACGTCAATATCCTGTCAAATGAGAGAATCGCGATCGGCAACGATCCTCACACTGGCGCTGCCGCATCGCAATGCTGAAAAGATTGTCATCGCAGCCGGCCGAAATGACTTGCAAATTTCGGCCGCCGGGAGTATGATTGGCCAAATACTATTCGGCCGGGCACCTGACGGCCGCGAATTCGTGAAAGTAGAAGTGTGATGGAGATTGATAATTTTGTGAGATATCACAAATCAGCCATCAATTCCACACCTCCCCCTGATTCTATTCGCCTGCTTTTGTCCACTGTGACGGATGCACCCTTGTATGTGCATCCCGCCGACCCGGCGCCCTGGCATGTGCTGGATGCGATCTTGCGCACCTGGCAGGTGCCGGACAACTATGCTGCGGTGCTGGCCCGCGCCCTCGCCACGCATCAGGGCCAGTTACCGGCATCAGCGCCCGGCCATGCCGGCGTCGCGGCGCAGGCGGCGGCGATCGTACAATTGCTCGACCCGGCCCGCATCCGTGACGGGACGCTCACCCGGCGGGCGCGCTTCGCCCACTGGCGCCGCGAGATCTTCCAGGCCGCGTATCGCGATCCGCTGGTTGCATTCGGCGCCCTGACGCTCCATGTGAATGATCTGGCCGCCGGCCTCGATCGGCTTGGCAATGCCGAACGTCATCATCTGCTTGAGTGTACCTACCATGTCTTTTTGCCGCTCACCGAGATGTTCGGTATGTGGCATATTCGCACCGAGATCGCAGAGATCTGTCTGAGCCATTTTCATCCCGATGCGGCAAATGCGATCCAGCGCGCCTATGCACGCGCCGCGCAGCACGATCACGAACGCGCCGCCGCCGCCGCCGAGGCGGTGCGCCGCCGGCTTGAATCGGCCGGCATCCAGGGGACGATCCGCAATCACCGCAGTTCGATCTACAGCCTTTACCGGCGTATGCTCGCCGGAGCCTCGCTGCCGCGGCTCGCGGCCCATCTGAAGTTCGATCTGATCGTCGAAACCGAGCAGGATTATCGCCGGGCCGGCCAGGTATTCCTGCCGCTGAACGGCTTGCTCAGCAGCGATGACTCGCGCTATGGCGCCTGGCAACTTCAGGAGAAGCGATCATTCAACGGCTATCGCGCAACCGTGCTGGCGGCGCCGCGTAGTCTGCGTGAATCGCATCATCTGCCGAATCAGATCGCGATCATGACGCGCGTGATGGAGCAGATCAATCTGCACGGCTTTGTCGCCACCACGTTTCAGGCGCTCACGCCCCCCGACACAACCCGCCTCTGGTGGCAGAACCTCGCCCCGGCAGCGGCCGAATCCGCCGAATCCGCCAATCGGTTGCCGGTGTTCGGGCCGTCCGGTGAACAACATTCCGTGCCTGTCGGCACAACCGCGATCGGCTTCGCCTACCGGGTGCATGAGCATATCGGCAATCATTGCAAGCGGATCTGGATCAATGGTGCGCCGGCCCACGAACACGCGCGGCTCCACTGCGATGATCTGATCGAGATCGAGTTCGATAATTATTATCACGGCCCGATCGAGCAGTGGTTCCGCCAGACGGCTGCGCCGCTGCGCCCGCAGATGATGCATCGCGCCTACCATCAGCGCGCGCCGAGCGCCCACGAAGGTCGCGATCTGCTGATGCAGGAGTTACGTCGGCAGTTCGCCGTTCGCCAGATGCCCCGACCACAGGAAGAACGGCTCCAGCAGATTCTGGCGGCGATCGCCCGTGAGCCGGAACGCAATTATGTGCATGTCGAGGCGCTGTATACCGATCTGGCCAATCATCCCTTGCAGCAGATCGGGGCTGCGCCGAGCGTGCAGGAGATCGCCGGCGAGGTGGTGCAGGCGCTGCTGGTTGGCGAAATTCGTTTTGCCGGAGAACCACAGCGCCGCCTGCCGCACCAACTGCGGGTGAAACTGGTTGGCTGCCGCCACAAAAAGCAGTCGTATCAGGTGATCTATGGCCAGCCGATTGTGGGGCGCTACCGTGAGGATCGGGCGCGCGGCCGGATTTTGCAGATCTACCCGCACGACTGCCCCGGCGCGCCCGGCGCCGAAGATGCCGTCGCGCTGACATGGAATAACGAGGCCTATGTGCGCGTCGTGATCGATGCAACCGATCGCAGTCGTTTGCTCGGCCAGATGTTGGATTATTTCTACCGCTATCCGGATATTTGTTATGTCAGCGGATTGAATGCCGAGGCCTACAATGGGCTGCACGCCACGATCACCGCCGACTTACGGATCGAACGCGGCCATACCGGCACGATCACGGCTCTGCTTGATGCGATGCGCAACGAGGGTCTGATCCACGACTATACCATCCGTGCTGTGGCTGCGCCGACCTCCGATCGCCGTCAGGCCTACAACCCATACGGGATCGCGCCGGCCGCGACGCCCGGCCTGTTTAAGGGCCGCACCCAGGAACTGGCCCGCATCATACGCTGGCTGCAATCAGGCACCGGCGTGATTGCCGTGGCGGGCCGCAAACGGATCGGCAAAACCTCGCTGCTGCGCTATCTGGTGGAACATGAACTGCCGCGCCGTGAGATGATCGCGGTTTATAGTTCGACCGGGATCGCCGATCCGACCGCGCGCGGATTCTGGACGGCCCTGGTGGTTGCGATCGATAGTATGGTGCGCACCAGCGCGCAGCAAGCCGTTCATGAAACGGATCCCGCCGGCTGGCAGTATCCGCTGGGGATGTTTCAGAAAAGCATCGCCCGCGCCCGCCGCAGGCTTGGCCGCAGCCGCATGGTGATTGTGATCGACGAGTTCACCCGGCTGCAAGAGCGCTGGAGTGCGCCCGAACGTGCCGATATTCTGGCCCATCTGACCATGTTGGTGGAGCAGGATGCCGATCTTACGCTGATCATCGGCGTGCATACCGAGGTGATTGATGGACACGAGCGGGCGCTGCAGGGTTTTCTGGCGAACGGGCCGTTGATCCGGCTCGATCACCTTGATGATCCGGCGGCACGCAAGTTGATCATCGAACCGGTAGGCGATCTTGTTCGCTACGCCGATGATGCGATCACACGGTTGATCGAACTCAGCGGCGGGCATCCGTACTATTTACAATATCTGTTAACCCAACTTTTAAGCGATCTGGCGCCGGCCGAACCGCAGCGAATCAATCGCGCCGAGGTTGAGCGCACCGTGGCGGCGATTCTGCCCGACGGCGCTGTGATCTTCGAGCAGTATCGCGAGCATTTGCAGAATGATGCCGCTCTGACGGTGTTGGCGGTAGGTGAATTGGCCGCGCGCGCGACACAGGCCACCGATGCGACGCTTGAGCGGATTTTGCACGAGCACGGCATGATTTTGCCGCGCACAACTATCCGTACAGCGCTGAAATTCCTCGTTCAACATGGTGTGCTGCGGCTTGATCGCCAGCAGCAGACATATTCGTTTCGCATCCCATTGCTGCAATCCTGGCTGGCGCATAATCGCTCGCTGCGCGAGTCGATCGCCGATTATCAGACGGACGGCTTATGTCGATTGTGACCAATCCCTATTTACTGAACCTGCTGCACTACTCGCAAGCCGCTTTCTTTGGCCGCCGCGATGACGTACGCTTGTTGGAACGCGGCGCTCAGGTGCGCCCGCCACGTTCGTTTGTGCTGATTGGGCCGCGCGCGATCGGCAAGAGCTGGTTGCTGCGCTTTCTCAGTGATCCCGAGCGCGAGCACGAAGACGGCACGGCAACGGTGGTGGCGATCTATTGTGATCTGCGCGAGCGTAAACAGCTTAGCTTGCTTGGCCGGGTTGCCGCCGCATTGGTCTCCGCCGAGAACCGGCTTGTGCAGGCCTTTCCGGCGTCGCGGAGTGAATTGCAACGGATCAAGGAAGGGCTGGAACAAGCCCCCTCGGCCGAAGCAAAACCGCATCAGAACGGCCAGAACGTCCAACGGTTGCGCGAACCGCTTTTACGGCTCTGCCGCTCGCTGGCCGATGAACCGGCCTACACATTACAGCTCTGCCTCGACCATTTCGGCGATGTGTTGAACGATGTCGATGATAGCGAGGAAGTTTTTCTGCGCGAACTGGTGACGCTGGTGTCGTTCGTGGTGACGATCCGCAGCGATATGCTCGAAAAGTATCTGGAGCAGGCCAAAAAGAGTTCGCCCTTTCTGAATACCATGCTGCTGCGCTATGTCGGCTCGTTGTCGGCGACCGATGCGCGGCGCCTGATCACGGTGCCGTACGAGGCCCAGAACCCCGGCCTGCGGCTTGAAGAGGCCGAGATCGAGTTCCTGATCGCAGCCGCCGGGCGCCATCCGCTCTTGCTGACCCTGGCCTGCGATTATTATGTCACCTACCGCACACAACTGCCGAATCTGGAGACGGCCGGCGTGGGCGAGCGGCTCATTCAGGGCATGCTGGCGATGCCGGAGATTACGCGCTACTGCGACATGATCTGGTCGGATCTGACGCGGCGCCAGCACCATGTCGTGCGCCAGATTGTGGCCGGCGCCGGGCGCGAAACGATCGAGGCCCACCGGGCCTCGCTCAAAGATGTGATCAGTCGCTCGTTGTTGCTTGAAGATCTGGTGAAAGGCGAGTACCGGCCATTCTCGGAGATCTTCGCCCATTATGTGGCCGCACTTCCGCCCGAACCCGAGCAAGTAGTTGCGCCGAGCGTCGATCCGCTCACCGCAGTTGAGGCGGAATTACCCCCCCTTGAGCGGCGCCTGTTGGGTTATCTGCGCGACCACGCCGGTGAAGTGTGCGCAAAGGAAGATCTGCTCAAGCATGTCTGGATCAAGGAGCAGGGTTCGTGGCGCGCGCTTGAAGCCGCGATCTACCGGATTCGCTCGCGACTCAGCGAGGCCGGCGGCGGTAATTGGGAGTATATTCAGACGATCCGCCGCCGCGGCTACAAGTTTGTGCCCCATTAGGGGTCTGACCTCGTGATCGTGATCCGTCACCCTGATCGGGGCGGCCTCGGGTGGCCGCCCCATTCGCATTCACTTAGGGCAACGCGAGCGGTTTCCGCACCCTTCGACCGGCTCAGGGTACGGAAAACCGCTGCCTGAGCCGGTCGAAGGCGTGGTTTTCCAACGGGTGAGACGCACCTATACGCGTACCTTAATGCCCATGGGTGGCCGCCCCGTCAGAAAAGCGTGGATGCTATCCTAGCGCCGCGCTGCCAGGGCGTGTCCAACCAACCCACCGGCGAGGCTGAAAACTGCGATCAGCGCCCACAGATAGGGCAATTCGCCACTAAGGCCGAGCGCCAAGCCAAGCAGCACGACGCCTGCACCCAGGTATGCGCCGAGCGCCGCCAGGGCGAACGACGCCGGTCGTTCGCGCCGGCCGGCCAACCAGATCCCCAACCCGACGCCAAGCGGGTAGCCCGCCACCAGGCCGATCACACCGCCGAGGGCCGGATCGGCCCCCGCCGGACTCAACCAACTCCCTACCACCGTCCCAACAACTGCCAGCGTCAGGCCGCCGGCGAATCCGGACAGGATTTGCAGCAGCAGATCCCAGCCGTCGAAGCGGTTTCGATATTCGCGTGTCGCCACAAGTCGCTCCTTCTAATTGCATCTTCAATAGCACGGATAGATGCTCGGCCTGGGTACTATGCGCGATCTGCCTTGAACCGGGAACCATCGCAGTGGGGAACAGCGACTCAGGGAATCCGGGAGCATGCACCGGCCGCAAGACGGACGCCGGATGCATGCGTTATCCTGCATCGCGCATCCTGCTCATGTCGTCTTTTTTCCCGACAATTGCGCGCCGGCTCTCGGCACAGCTTGTGCTACCACAGCGACGTATCGCTCTGTCTGGAGTGTTGTTGTCAGCGAAGGGGAGTGCATGTACACCCTCGGAATCAATGCCGCTTACCACGATCCGGCCGCCTGCCTGGTGTGCGACGGGCGGGTGATCGCTGCGGCGGAGGAGGAACGCTTTACGCGCCGCAAGCATGGCAAGCGCCCGACGCCGTTCTCAACCTACGAGTTGCCGTTCTATGCGATCGATTATTGCCTGCGCGCGGCCGATATCAGGCTCGCCGAGGTCGATCAGATCGCCTATTCCTATGATCCATACATCTTGCTCGGCGAACGCGCCCACGACGCAATGATCGAGTTGCCGCTGGAACCAAGCGCCCATCCGACGCCGCAGGAGTGGGGATCGGGCTGGGATCCGTTGTTTCTCTCGGCGATTGTGAATGCGCCGCGCCATCTGGTCGGCGGGGTTCCGCATCACCTCAAAGAGCGCTTTCGCGGCGTGCGCTACGACGGCCCATTCAACTGGCACTTCGTGGCCCATCACCTGGCCCATGCCGCAAGCGCCTTTTTTCCATCGCCCTTTGATCGCGCCGCCGTTCTGACGCTTGACGGGCGCGGCGAGCGCGTTACAACCGGCTATTTTGTCGGCGCAGGCGCCGCACTCGAACCGCTCGACCAGGTGCTGATGCCTCATTCACTCGGGATCATGTACGAGCAGGTGACCGAGCATCTCGGCTTTTTGCATTCGTCCGACGAATACAAAGTGATGGCGTTGGCCTCGTTCGGCGAGCCGCGTTATCTGCATCTATTCCGTGAGTTGGTGCGGGTGGGCGATAATGGTCGCTACACAATCGCGCCGCTGCATCTGAGCGAGCGCTTCGGCGCACCCCGTCGCCGTGGTGAACCATTCGCCCAACGGCATTACGATCTGGCCCGCTCGTTGCAGGCCACCCTTGAAGAAACCGTGCTGAAACTGGCCGGCTGGCTGGCCGAATCCAGCGGCGCGTCGAATCTGTGTCTGGCCGGCGGCGTCGCGCTGAACTGCGTGCTCAACGCCCGGCTGCGTGACAGCGGCCTGTTCCGGCAGGTCTGGGCGCAACCGGCAGCCGGTGATTCCGGAACCGCCCTTGGTGCGGCGCTCTGGGTTGATGCCAAAGCGCGCGGTGGCCGGCGCGGCGAATCCCGCATGGATCACGCCTTTCTTGGCCCGAGCTACAGCGAAACCGAGATCGAGAATCTGTTGCGCTGGGCGAAATTGCCCTACCGCCGGGTGGATGATATCGCGGCTGCGACGGCGGAGTTGCTGGCCCAGGACAAGATCGTCGGCTGGTTTCAGGGCCGCATGGAGTTCGGGCCGCGCGCACTCGGCGCCCGCTCGATCCTGGCCTCGCCGATCACGCCCGACATGCAAACCCGCCTGAACGAACTCAAGGATCGCGAAGATTTCCGGCCGGTTGCGCCGGTGGTGCTGGAAGAAGCTGCCGCCGACTGGTTCGTCAATGCCGGCGAGTCGCCGTTCATGCTTTTTGTCCACAAGGTGCGCCCGGAACATGCGGCCAGAATCCCCGCCGTACGCCATGTGGACGGCAGCGCCCGCATTCAGACGATTCGCCGCGATCAGCACCCGCGTTACTACGACCTGCTCAAGGCTTTTGCCGAGCGAACCGGCGTACCGGTGCTGGTCAACACATCCTTCAACACCCGCGGCGAGCCGATCGTCTGCACTCCGCGTGACGCGCTGGAGAGCTTCTGGACGACGCCGCTCGATGCGCTGGCGATCGAGTCGTTTCTTGTGGAGAAGCCCCGGTGACAACGACTGTTTCGCGGAAAACCGCACTTGCATTGCTGCCCGTCGGCCTGGAGATCTCGGTGGTTGTGCCGACCTGCGGTCGGCCCGAGTTGTTGATCCGCTGCCTGGATGCATTGGTCGAGCAGGTGCTGGATGCGACGCTGTTCGAACTGATCGTCGTGGATGACGGTTGCTGCGATGCGACACGCAGCCTGGTGGCCGCCTATGCCGATCGCGGCGGGCCACAGGTGCGCTACCTGCGCACAACCGGCCGGCGTGGCCCGGCAGTTGCCCGTAATCTTGGCTGGCAACAGGCCCGCAGCCCGTGTATCGCATTCACCGACGACGATTGCATCCCCGCGCCGCACTGGCTTGCCGCCGGATTAGAAGCGCTCAACACAGGCGCCGATGGTGTGGCCGGGCGGGTGCATGTGCCGGTGCCCGAGTGCCCGACCGATTATGAGCGCAATTGCGGCGGCCTGAATGATTCGCGCTTTGTGACCGCCAGTTGCTTCTACCGGCGCGCTGCCCTGGCGGCGGTCGGCGGGTTCGACGAGCGCTTCGCTATGGCCTGGCGCGAAGACAGCGATCTGTTCTTCAATCTGCTCGTCAACGGCCACAGCCTGATCGATGCACCGGAGGCCCTGGTGCTGCACCCGATTCGGGCCGCGCCCTGGGGCGTAAGCCTGCAACAGCAGCGCAAGAACCTGTTTAACGCCCTGCTTTACAAAAAACATCCCGCACTCTATCGCCGCCATCTTGCACCGGTTACGCCCTGGCATTACTACAGCATTCTGGTTGCGTTACTAGCCGCAATCGGCGGCGCGATCGCCCGCAATCGCCCGCTCGCCGGGATCGGTTGGCTATTCTGGGCGCTGCTCAGCGGGCGCTTCTGTGCGCGCCGGCTGCACGGCACCTCGCGCCGGCCCGGCCATATGCTCGAAATGCTGCTCACCTCTGTCCTCATCCCACCGCTGGCGATCTTCTGGCGCATCGCGGGCGCGATTCGTTTTCGTGTGCCGTTCGTCTAAATCTTGTGATGGTGCGGCCAACCCGCGCCGCACCACCATAAATCTCCTTTATGGAATTACCTACCTACATACAAATCGAGCCGGTTGGCCAGTGCAATCTGCGCTGCCGGATGTGCCCGATCCAGTTTCGCAGCGACGGCTCGCCCGACGGGCCACCGGCTTTCATGCCGCTGGCGACCTTTCGCAACCTGATCGACCAGTTCACCACACTCGGCGAGTTGCATCTGCAAGGACTTGGTGAGCCGATGATGCACCCGCAGTTCTTCGAGATGGTGCGCTACGCCGCCCAGCGCGGTATCCGCGTTACCACCAACACCAATATGACGCTGCTGAGCCGGCGGCGGGCCGACTTATGCATGTCCGCCGGCCTCGACACGATCCATATCTCGGTCGATGGCGCAAATGCCGATACCTACGAGGCGATCCGCGTGCAGTCCAGTTTCGCCCGCCTTAGCCGCAACATGGACTGGCTGTTGCAGGCGCGGCGCGCAGCCGGCGGCGGCCCGAAATTGCATATGGTCGGCGTGCTGATGCGGCGCAACCTGCACGAATTGCCGGCGCTGGTGCGCCTGGCCCACCATTGGGAGATGGAGGAACTGTTTATTCAACACCTCTGCCACGATTTCGGCGAAGATGGCTTGCCGGCGCGCTACCGGCCCATGCGCGATTTCGTCTCGGCCGAAACCCTGGCCGGCGTCGATCTTGCGCCGGTGGACGCCGTGTTTGCGGAAGCGCGGGCAGTGGCCGCCGAGTTGGGTTTGCGCTTACGGCTGCCGAATTTGCGCCCGCAGCCGCATCCGCCCGGCACACGGGGCCGCGAGCGCTGCAACTGGCCCTGGAGCGGCGCCTATCTGAGTTACGACGGCCAGGCCATGCCCTGTTGCATGATCTCGACCCCCGATCGCGGCGCACTCGGCAACATGGCCGAACAGGGCGTCGCGGCGGTCTGGTCGGGCGAGGACTACGAATCGTTCCGCGCCCGCCTCGATTCCGACAACCCGCCCGAGGTTTGTCGCTCGTGCGCCTTGTATCAAGGACTGTTTTAAGCAATGCCGCCTGTTGATATTCTGCTGCCAACCATTAACCGCGTGCCGGCGCTGATCATGACCCTCAGCGGCGTCGCCGCCCAATCGTTGCGCGATATTCGGCTGATCGTCGCCGACCAGAGCGATCGACCGGCCGGCCCTGAGCCGGTGATCCTTACCCTGCGCCGCATGATCGAGGCGCGTGGCGGCGCCGTCGATTGGCACACCCGCCCACAGATCCATGGCATCGCCGAGCAACGCGATTTTCTGCTCGGGCAGGCAACTGCCGGCGCCGTGCTTTACCTCGACGACGATGTGTTCATGGAGCCGTGGGTGCTGGAGCACATGCTGCAAACTTTGAACGCCGAGCGTTGCGGCTTTGTGGGCGCGTTTCCGGCCGGGCTTTCGCACCGCGATGATGTGCGGCCCCACCAGCAACACCTGGAAGTCTGGGAAGGCCCGGTGCGGCCGGAGATTGTCGAGCCTGAAGGGCGGGGCTGGGAGCGCTGGCAGATCCATCGCGCCGCCAATATCTGGCATATCGGTCGGAACATCCCGCCCGGCCGGAGCATCCGCTACAAAGTAGCCTGGGTTGCCTCGTGCGTGCTCTATGATCGTCAAAAGCTGCTCGATGTCGGTGGTTTCGCATTCTGGCGCGATCTGCCGCGCTGGCATTCGGGCGAAGAAGTTCTGGTGCAGAACTTGCTGATGCGCAAGTGGGGCGGCTGCGCGATCGCGCCCTCCGGCACTTACTACGCCCAGGTGGACACAACCGTGCTGAACAAAGCCGGAACCGTCGATGGGCACGCCCTGGATCTCCTTCCGGCGATGGTTCGCCGCTACGCATCCTAGCAAAAGGCAAAATGCGAAACTCCGCACATGAAAGCGACTGACGCAACAACTCCCGGCCTTTTGCAGCGCATCCCGCCGCCGCAACGGGTTGTGATTGTGAAGGCCTCACGCATCGGCGATTTCATCTGTGCTACGCCGGCGCTACGAGCGCTGCGCCAGGCGCTCCCGGCCGCCGAGATCACCCTGGTGACATTGCCGATGTTACGTGATCTGGCCGCGCGCCTGCCGGATATCGACCATGTGGCGGAATTTCCCGGCTACCCCGGCATTGCCGAGCAACTCTTCGATCCCCGTACAGCACACAGTTTCTTTTGCGAAATGCAAGCGGTATACTTTGATCTCGCGCTACAGATACAGGGTTCGGGCGTGCATGCGAACCCGTTCACATTGATGCTGGGCGCTCAGCATAGCGCCGGTTTTATCCGCCCCGACGACCCTCCCGGCCTCCTGGCAGCCGCACTCCCGCTGCCGGATAGCGGCCACGAGGTGCAACGAATGCTGGACTTGCCGCTCTTTCTCGGCGCCTCCGCTGCCGGCCATGGCTGTGCATTTCCGCTTCGTCCCGGCGATCATGCCGCTGCTGCGGATCTGCTCGCATCGGCGCAAGCACCACTGATCGGGTTGCATCCCGGCGCTCGTGATGCGAACCGGCGCTGGCCCGCCGATCGCTTCAGCGCTGTTGCACGCCACTTGCACCAACACTTCGGCGCCAGTGTGGTGCTGATCGGCGAACCCGACGACCCGGCGCTGCACACGTTACACGCCAATCTTCACGACATCCCGCATCTGCGCGGCCGGGCGCCTGAGTTTGCCGATCCTTGGCGCGCTGATCGATCGTCTTGATCTGCTCATCACCAACGACAGCGGCCCGGCCCATATCGCCTATGCCCGCACCACGCCTTGCGTCACGATCTTCGGCTCGGGCGATCCGGCCCGTTATGGCCCGCCGCCCGGCCCATTCGCCGTTGTTATCCATCCGTCGCACGATGTGAAGGCGAGTACGGTGGAGGATGTGGTGGCACCGGCAGAATCGCTGCTCACACGAGGCACGCCGACATCGCATGGCAAAATTCAAAATTCTGCATTCTGAATTTGTATGAAGGAGTACCGATGAGTCATTCAAAATCAACCATGGATTGAAGGAAAAGCTCCTGGCCGCCCAACGGGCCGGCGTACGCACGGTGCGCATCCCCCGCGACAACGAGATCGACCTGCGCGACGTACCCCAGGAGACCCGTGAGCAACTGCGGATTATCCCCGTCGATCACATGGACGAAGTCGTGCCCGTCGCACTCCACGAACTTGTGGAGCAAAGTGCATCCTGAAATCGTGTATCATAGAACTACAATTATCTTCCATCGACACGAGGGGTGCGGTGCTAGGCACCGCACCCTCGCGTACGACTTCGATCCTGCCTCCGGCAGGGTGGAAAACCTGTTTTGTTATCTTGGTTTGGCAGCAAAGCTGCCAAACCAAGAACAACAGATAGTCTTATCTCGTCCGTCTCGGCTCGGCACGGCGGCGCCGCCGCCGCGCCGAGCCGAAAAAGTGAGAAGGGAGCGTACATGCCTGCGCAATTCAATGGAAAAGTCGCTCTGGTGACCGGCGCAGCAACAGGGATCGGCCGGGCGTCGGCGTTGGCGTTCGCCCGCGAAGGTGCAAAAGTGGCCGTCGCCGATGTGAACGAAGCCGCCGGCAATCAGGTTGTCGCCGAGATCGAAGCCCTTGGCACCGACGCGATTTTTATCCGTGCCAATGTATCGCAGCGGGCCGATGTCGAAGTAATGGTGAACCTGACGGTGAAAACCTTCGGGCGGGTCGATTTTGCGCATAACAACGCCGGCATCGAGGGCGCCCAGGCCGATCTCGCCGAATACCCGGAGGAAGTCTGGGATCAGGTGATTGGGATCAACCTGAAGGGTGTCTGGCTCAGTATGAAGTACGAGATCCAGCACATGCTTCAGCAGGGCGGCGGCCGGATCGTCAATACCTCGTCGGTCTCCGGCCTTACCGGCGCACGCGGCGTAAGCGGCTATGTCGCCAGCAAACACGGCATCGTCGGCTTAACCAAGGCCGCCGCGTTGGAGTACGCCCGGAACAACATTCGGGTCAATGCGGTTTGCCCGAGCACGATTCACACCCCGATGATCGACCGCATCACCGGCGGCGATGAGCGCATTCTGGAGCAATTCGCCGAGGGCGAGCCGATCGGGCGTTTCGGCACCCCCGACGAAGTTGCAAATGCCGTGATCTGGCTTTGCTCCGATGCCGCTTCCTTTATCACCGGCGCCACCCTTACGGTGGACGGCGGACGATTGGCGTAGGATTAGAGGCAAAATGCGAAATGCAAACCCCTGCATTTCGCATTTTGCATGTCACAATGCCCGTAGCATCGCCAATGCGAAGCGCGCCGCGCGCTCGATCCCACCCGGCTTGATGTTCTCGCTCACATCGCTCGGTAGGTGCCAATTTTCCAGCCAGCCATCGGGCCCAACTCCGGCGATGCACAGGCCGCGAAATCCCCGTTGCCGCAGCGTGCCGACCTCCTCCACGATCACCAGTTCGCGCCCCTGAATCCGTAGTTCGGGATGCGCCGCCGCCGTACGTTCGGCCAACGCCAGCGACTCGGGATCGGGCCGGTACGCATTCAGGTACGTGAGCCCACTGTGGCGCGTCACATACGCAATCTCGTCGGAACCGACCATCTCAAAATCGATGAAATAGGCATCGCGCAACTCGTCGCCATACTGATCGAGCAACCGGTGCATGCCGCGACACATCACCTCTTCGGCGCCGGTAAACGCCAGCCAGACTTCGGTATGTGCCAGTGGTTCGTCACGCAGGTGTGCAGCCAACCCCAACAAACACGCCACCGCCGTCGCATTGTCGTTGGCGCCGGCCACATAGGGCCGCGCAGATCTGGGAAGCGATTGGTAGAGGAACTGCGCTTGCATCACGGCGCAGGCCCAACCCGCGAGCGCCGCCGGGCGGATTCCGGCTGCCCGAGCCAGGAGTGCGCCGCCGCCGCCGACCATCAACCCAAGCGACTGCGTGTAGATGCTCTGCAAAAGATGTTTCAGATGCGGTTGAAAGACCGGGTGGTAGCGCTGGGTGTCGGTGTGGCCAACCAGTACCACCCGCCGTTGCGGCGTACCTGTCGGCGGAATCCGCAACAAAAGGGTGGCGCTGGGATGCTGTGGCGCCAGCCGTTCAAGGGGTTGACGGCCGCCGCCGCTGTACCACCATAAACTCGCAGCGGCATAAAGATTCAGCGCCGCGCCGAGGAACTTCCCCCGGCGCCCACCCAACTCGGCGACGACAGCTCCACTCAGCGCCAGCCCAAGCAGTGTCAGCGGCGAGTAGACCGGATCGTCGATCGTGTTGAACGGCAATTCCTCCGGCTCGGGGTAGCCGAGATCGGCCAGCACCCGGCGAATGTACGTCCGTGCCTGTGCTTCCTCAGGGTGGCCGGGCGGGCGCGGGCCGATCTGATCGGCGAGGGCGCGAACATGGGCGAATAAGCTGTCGGCGAAAAGATGGCTGCTCACAATATCTGCTCCTGCTGTCTATCCGCAATCGGTCGGTAGTATCGCCACTGCGGATGCGGCATAATCGAAGTATACGCATCCTTGTTGAAACATGTGAGCAGGTAGGTTATGCAAAACATCAGCTACTCGCCGCCGCGCCCCGATGAAATCGCCGAGATGGATCGGATGTTGGAGCAGGCGCTGATCTTTAGCGTCGGCAGTATGGCCGAATGGACGCAAGCCATCGGCCACGAGCATATGCGCGTGATCCGCGAGCACGATCGGGTAATCGCCGGCATCGGCGTGATCCCGTTCGGTCATTGGTTCGGCGGCCGGGTGGTAGCGGCCGGCGGGGTGACGGCGGTTGGCGTTGCGCCCGACCGGCGCGGCAGCGGCGTCGGCCTGATGATGTTGCGCCATATGCTCGCAGAACAGCACAAACTCGGCGTGCCGATCTCCACGCTCTACCCGGCGACGACGAATTTTTACCGCCGGGCCGGATACGAGCGGGCCGCCCAGCGCCTGATCTACGAGATCCCGTTGCATGCGATCGGTCTGCGCGATTACAGATTGGCGGCCGATCCCCATGATCCAGCCGACATTGAACCGCTTCGCGCGATCTACAATCAGCGCGCCGCGTGCTCGGCGAGTTTCATCGATCGGCCCGACATGCTCTGGAAACGGATCCACGCGCCCTCGCACAAGCCCGGCTACACCTTTGTGGTGCGCCGCAACGGCACACCCGAAGGCTATATCAACTTCCTGCATGCCAGTTGGGGCGAACCATTGGTGGTACGCGATAGCATCGCCCTGACGCCGGCTGCCGGTCGGCGCCTGCTAACCATTCTCGCCGATCATCGCTCGATGCTGGAAAAGGTGCGCATCCCCGGCGGGCCACACGATCCGCTCTGCTTCCTCATACCCGAGCAAACGCCGAAGGTCTTCAGTTCGCTCGATCTGATGCTCCGAATCGTCGATCTTCCGGCGGCACTGGCCGCGCGCGGCTATCCGGAAGATCTTAGCGGCGAACTGCATCTTGAAGTAACCGATGATCTGCTGCCGTGGAATAACGGCCGCTTCGTCTTGCAGATCGCAAACGGCACAGGCCGGGTTGAGCCGGGCGGAACCGGCGGCATGCAGGTGCATATCCGCGACCTGGCCGCACTCTACAGCGGTTACTACACTCCCGACGAGTTACGTTTCGCCGGAAGCATCCAATCCGATGCCGCATCGCTCGCCGCCGCCCGTCCGATCTTCGCCGGCCCGCGCCCCTGGCTGCAGGATATGTTCTGATGTTGGGGCCGATGGTTTACAATAGCGACGGAAGCAACCGGAACAGGTCAATAACCACCCCGTCAACGGGGTGGCTTGTGGGGTAGCCCTATGAGCCGGTATTGACCAGATCGAGTCCTGGGAACAGGACTACGCCCGAGGGGTCACGACACCTTCCGATGCGGGTGCCAGTCGGGAGCCCTGTCGCCGGTCATCACGTCGCCCTGCGGCAAGGGGCGCAGGTGGCTGGCACGACAAGCCCCGCGCGCATGATCGAGGCACACGTTACCCCCGTGAGGGGCGATGGAGTAATCCATGTCACGAGTCTTGGTCCTCAGTAGTGACCGACAGCCGCTTGACCCGTGCCATCCGGCACGGGCGCGGCAGTTACTCACGGCGGGGAAGGCAGCGGTGTTCCGCCGATTCCCCTTTACGATTATCCTTCAGACCCGCACGGCGGCAGAAAGCCGCACGCACCCGCATCGGCTGAAGCTCGATCCCGGCAGTCAGACCACCGGGATCGCGGTGGTGGCGGAAGCGAGCGGGCGGGGTGGTGTGGGCGGGGGAACTGACCCATCGCGGGTGGCAGATCCGCGACCGGCTGGCCAGGCTTGCCCGGCGATGATCCGCGCCCGAACGAAGCCGCCGACCTCGTGAATCTGCTGAAGATGCAAGGCTGCGAAGTTCACAAGTTCGACAAGGAAATCGAAACGAAAGATGGCAAGTTTCCGGCGGGCAGCTATGTCGTGCGGATGGATCAGCCCTATTCGCGGATGGCCGACATGCTGCTCGACAAGCCGCGCGGCCTCTACCTCTCCTCGTTCCGCTGCATGAGCCGCCTCGTGGTCGACGGCATCATCGCCGGCCTGCACATGCTCGCGACGAGCTTCGTCGCCTTGGTCCTGTACAAGTACCTCAAGCAGGTCACGCGCCGCGAGCGACCCTGTCACTTTGCAGACATCGACCCGGGTGCACCACCGCTCGACCGCTACAGCTTTCCCCTCCGGCCATACCCTGCAGGCCGTCGTGTTCACGACCGTCGGCGTCTACTACTACCCCCAGCCTGGCCGTGATCCTGGTG
>JAAUQO010000331.1 GCA_012032775.1 Oscillochloris sp.
ATCTCAGCGGTCGTCTGGCGATCGAGGTGCCGTCGCAGCGCCGGCGTCCACTAACGGAGGCAGCGCTGCATGATCGCGCCAAGTCGCGGTATGCGCCGGTTCCTGTCCGCCGTGGTCGCGGCGCGAAGAAGGTCGCCCCGGTCGCAGTGCATTCGGCCACCGAGGAAGCCTGGGTCGAACTACACGGCGCTTCGCTCAACAATCTGCGCGATGTCGATGTGCGTTTCCCGCTCGGCACCTTTGTCTGTATCACCGGTGTCTCCGGCTCGGGCAAGTCATCGCTGATCACCGAAACACTGTACCCGGCCCTGGCGAACCGGCTCAACAAAGCGCAACTCAAGCCCGGCCCCTTCGCCGAACTGCGCGGCCTCGATCATCTCGACAAAGTGATCGACATCGATCAGCAGCCGATCGGGCGGACGCCGCGCTCCAATCCCGCCACCTACGTCAAGCTCTTTGATCTGCTGCGCGAACTGTTCGCCAGCACGCCCGAGGCCAAGCTGCGCGGCTACGAAGCCGGGCGCTTTAGCTTCAATGTGAAGGGTGGGCGCTGTGAGAATTGCGAGGGCAATGGCGAGATCAAGATCGATATGCAGTTCCTCGCCGATGTCTGGGTGCGCTGCGATGTGTGTAAGGGCAAGCGCTACAACCGTGAGACACTTCAGGTGAAGTACAAAGGCAAGACGATCGCCGATGTGCTCGATATGGATGTGCAGACGGCGCTCGAATTCTTCGATAGTGTGCCGCGGGTGCGCCGGATCTTGCAAACGCTGCACGATGTCGGGCTGGATTACATCAAGCTCGGCCAGCCGGCCACAACGCTGTCGGGCGGCGAGGCCCAGCGGGTCAAGCTCGCCAAGGAGCTAGCGCGCGTCGCCACCGGCCGCACGATCTACATCCTTGATGAGCCGACCACCGGCCTGCATTTCGCCGATGTCCAGCACCTGCTTCTGGTTCTGCACCGGCTCGTGGATGCCGGCAACACGGTTGTGGTGATCGAACACAACCTCGATGTGATCAAAACCGCCGATTGGATCATCGACATGGGGCCTGAGGGCGGCGACGGCGGCGGCTATGTGGTTGCCACCGGCACCCCCGAGGATGTCGCCCAGGTGTCCGGCTCCTATACCGGTCAGTTCCTTCACGACATCCTCTTCCGGCCGAAACCCGGCGCGTCGCCGCCGATTAGGATATGTGGTGCGGCGTAGAGATGCAAAATTGCGCGTCCCTACGCCGCAGTGGTTAACGGTTTAGGCCGATCGCGCCGCTTAGATCACAGTCGGTCAGATCGGCATCCGTCAGATCGCAGCCGGTTAAATCCGCCTCGGACAGGCTCGCCTCACGCAAGTTACAGCCCGCCAACGACGCCCCGCGCAAGTTCGCCCCACTCAGATTGGCCCGGCTCAGATTGGCCCGCGTGGCGATGACCTGCTCCATCTGTGCGCCGCTCAGGTAGGCACCGCTGAGATTGGCCTCGCTCAGATCGGCGCCGCGCAGATTGGCCTCGCTTAAGTTCGACTCATACAGATTCGCGCCGATAAAGTTGGCGTCGTTCAGGGTTGCCTCACGCAGATTGGCATTCAGCAGGCTCGCACCGGCCAGGTTCACGCCGCTCATGCTGGCGCCGGCCATGCTGACTTTGCTCAAATTCGCGCCGCTCAGATTGGCGCCGTTCAGGTTCACCAATTGCGCCTCACGCAACTGCGCCTCACTTAAATTCGCGCCGATCATAATCGTGTCGCGCAGATCCACGCCACTTAGATTGCACAGGCTCAGATTTGCGCCGTACAGATTCGCGCCGCTGAAATCGGCCGCCCCCAGGTTCGCGCCGCGCAGGTTCGCCCCCGTCAGGTTGGCGTGCTCCAGATTGGCCCAGGCGAGATCGCTTTTGCGTAAATCGGCATCGGAAAGATCGGCGCGCACCAACTGCGCCCAACCCATGCGCGCCTCACGCAGATTGGCCCAACTGAGAATCGCGCCGCCCAACTCGCACACGCTCAGGTCGGCCCGATAAAGATTGGCGTCGCTCAGGCGGGCGCCGGCGAGGTTGGCCTCACTCAGATTGGCATTACTCAGATTGGCGCCGCTCAGGTTTGCGTCGCTCAGGTTTGCGCCCACCAGCCAGAGTGGGCCGGGACGATTCAGAAGATCAAAGATTTGATCGGGTGTCAGATCGGCCATAATACTATCTCCTCAGCATGGATGCTTGTTCTTTGAGCCTTGCTTGGTTCGCCGCGCAACCTACCGGTTTGCAATGTTGCCGGTTGCATTCTGCATTGTTATGCCGTCGGCACTTTGGGGGTTTTATGCACCAACCAGATCGAAGCCGGCGCGCCCATCGAGCGACAGGCAACCTGCTCGACCTCGAAATCTTTGCCGATCTGCCAGCGTAACGCCTCCTGGATGGCGCCGGTCTGGATCCAGCCCATCGGCTCATCGGAGGATTTGCCCGCGCTCATCGGGCAATCGTGGTCGATATAAGCCCAGGTTTCGCGCCGATCCTCCAGTCCCAGGTGTCGCTCCTGGCCAACTGCCTGCGACAAGCGCCGAAATCCGGCCTGCATTGCCGAAAGCCCCATTTTGATCTGGGTCGGTACCGGCAATACCTTTGAAGCCAGCAGGGCAGCCGTGCCGAACAGCGCACTCTGATGCTCGATCGCATAACGCGTGCTTTGCCGACCGATCCGCATCGCCATGCTGCGGGCGGCTCGACCGAAGAAGTTGAGGAGACCGGCGTTCAGCGAGGCGTAATGGTACAGCGTAAGTCCGGTGGTCACCTTGAGTTGTTCGGGCGGATAGTTGCCGATAAATTGTTCAAGGCCGGACTGGCGCAAGATTACCGCCAGCCCATTCTTGCCGACCACCTCTTCTGCGGCCAGTAATGCCCAGCGCATGTAGGCATCAACCAACAGGATCTCGGTCGCCGGATCGTGCTCGGCTTTGTCCTTAATCTCCATATGCGATCGGCTCCTTTTGTTGATCGGAGATCGGCATTCTTTGCGAACGGCGAAAATCTTACATAAGCGCTAGAATACCATTTTTTCGCCGCATTTTGGCGGCTCGGTCGCGCATTCCGGCGGCTCGGTCGCGCATTCCGGCAGGGCCTGAGCAACGTCGGTTCTGCGTCCTGCTCCAGCGGTTCCAGGTTCCGGGTTCCAGGTTCCCGGTTCCCGGTTCCCGGTTCTCGGTTCTCGGTTCTCCGTTCCCGGTTCTCGGGTTCTCGGTTCTCGGTTCCCGATTTGTCCCGACCAATGTCCCAATCATAGCGAGGGCATAGCGAGGACACTACCCAATTGAAGTTCATGCTAGGCTGATATCCGTTGCCCATGCTGTGCAGCTGCACTGGGCAGTTGTTACCGTGCGCAGCACTACGTCACACAAGGAGCAACCCTATGACAGTGCAGCCGACATATCACTGGCAATTCAACGAAGGAGCAGGGTCTGTAAGCACCGACCGTATCAGCGGAGTCAAAGCGACATTCGCTAAGAGTGCGTTGCAGCTCCACGGTCGCATCGGTAATGCCGTCCTGGTGCATGGTGGGAGCGGCGCGATTAATCTTGGCAAGGAAGTAGGTCAGTTCGGCACCAGCGATTTTACCATCGCGTTCGGGATACTGATCCGGGACAACCACGACCAGAACGATCTGGACATCATCGGCAACTGTTCGGTGAAGGGGCATGGGAATTGGGTCTCATTGCGGCTTTTGGAGAAAACAAAGCTCTTCTTTGAAGTCGATGAGGATAGTAACGGCAAGCACTACATCGCAGCCAGAACCAACCCCCTCGCGTTACGTGATAAAACTGGCATCATGTCGCGATTGTACGCGAAGGACCCGCGCTCAAGCTCTATTTCGATGGGGAACTACAGGCGGAAGCTGCATCAAGCACGGGTGTTGCCAATATCGCTAACGGCGATGATATGAAAGTGGGCGATTGGCTTCGCGCCACGCCAACGGCACGCTACGAAGATCTGCGCATCTACCATACGGCCCTCAGCGCCGAGGAAGTTGCAGCATTGATCCCGCCGGCGAACCGACCGTTGCGCGCCGGTGAGATTGAGTTGGTTGCCGGCGATGGCGCCACTTTATCTCGCAACTGTTCGAACTGATCGGCGGCGGGAAGTTCACCCTGCTCAATCTCACAAGCTTGCTGCTCGCCATCCCGGTTACGGTTGTATCAAAGCTCATCTTTGGCCAGCGCCCGTTTCAGGGCGTGCCGGTGCCGAATTTCGCAGCTCCGGCAGCAGTACGGTTGGGCGCACCGCTCCTGGGCGACTCACCTGAGGAAGGACAACCTGAGGAAGGACAACCTGAGGAAGGACAGCCCGAGGACGAGGATGCCGACAGCGATCCTGAGCGGTCGCGCGTAAACGAGGTTCGCTCGTGGGGCATTGTCGTACTCATCGCGGATCTTGTGAATGGACTCATCACCACTGGATTAGATGCCTTCTCTGAACAGGAAGATGATGCACATGAGCCAACCGGTGGATTCGGATTCGAAATAGTGAGCGTACTGCTCAGTGGCTTTAGTTGGCAGGCCAATTTTATCGTAAGCGATATCTCTTCGCCCAGTGACCCCGACAAGATAATAGTGAAGAA